>JAGIAB010000699.1 GCA_017745135.1 Flavisolibacter sp. | reverse complement strand
GGGCAATGGCGCAGCCGGCATCAATCAGTTTTCTTGCGGGTTGAAATCCCATCCGGAGAAAGAAAGCCGCTGTTGGCAATAAGGTGCCAACTGTCGATGAATTGGATAAGCTGTTGATTGCTTCTTCATCCATGCTTTCTAAATGGTCTACTGAAACAGCGCCAAGACTTACCCCCGTTTGTACTCCTCCGGAAACGGATAACTGGTTAGCGTGGATCTTTGGTTTTAATCCCATTGCTTTGCCAGCATTGCATATTGTTTTTGTTTCTTCCGGGGTAAAAAAACCTTCTTCGCAAAAAACATCAATGAAGTCAGCCAAATTTTCTTTTGCAATAAGCGGCAGCATTTCGTTGATGATAAGATCGATATAACCCTGGCGGTTTTCTTTGTAGTCCGGCGGAATGGCATGTGCACCAAGAAAAGTCGACTTAACAGGGATTTTAGAATTACGCTTTAGCCGCTGAATAACACGCAGCATCTTGAGTTCACCCTCTACAGATAAACCATAACCACTTTTGATTTCAATAGCTCCAGTTCCCAAAGTAATCACTTCCTGCAAACGCTTGTATGCTTGTTTGTATATCTCCTCTTCAGATGTTACATTTAATTTCTTCGCTGAATGTAATATACCTCCGCCCTTTGCTGCAATTTCGGCATAGGATAAACCTTTGATCTTATCAACAAATTCAGCCTCCCTGCTGCCTGCAAAAACCAGGTGCGTATGACTATCGCACCAGGAAGGCAACACCATTTTTCCGGTTGCATCAAAATGCGAAGTAAAATCCGCCACTCTGAATTTTACTTCCTTCATGCTGCCGTATTCAGCAATGCGATCATCTTCGATAATTAAGAAAGCATCTTCAATGCAAGGAAGATGAGCCAATTCTTTTCCTCTCAGCAAATGAAATTGCTCTCTTGTATTTACCAGCAGTTTGATGTTGGAAATGAGAGTAGTCATGAGATAAAAGTACGAAGTGAGAGGGTATGTTTTGTAGTCATCATTCACTGCTACTATTAACGCCTGTTGTGTCACTCACTTTTGCGGTTGGTAATTCTATTCTGCATTTTGCAAGTTTCATTACTGATGAACAATTCCTTATTCGAAAAGCTTGAACCAGGGAGACACTGAGGCACGGAGTTTCACAGAGAGAGCTTTTCCTCCGTATTACTC
>JAGIAB010000698.1 GCA_017745135.1 Flavisolibacter sp. | reverse complement strand
CTGTTTTCATCGAAGAAAGGGAAGATAAATTGTATTTGTCTGGCCATATTATGAAACAGACAGACCATCATCAGGCATTTGAAAAAAATCCAAATGTGCTTTGTGTTTTTACAGGGCACCACACTTATGTCAGCGCTACATGGTATTCCAATCCTCACCAGGCTTCTACATGGAACTATATGTCTGTTCATGTTAGAGGGCAAATAAAATTCCTTGATGAAGAAGCATTGATTGATGTGCTCAAAAAAACTTCTCTTCATTTTGAAAATGGAAATGTGCATTCAACAACGGTGTATGATAACTTGCCGGAAGATTATCGCAATCGGTTACTAAAAGCTATTGTTGCTTTCGAGGTGGAAGTGGAATCAATCGAAAATGTATTTAAGCTAAGCCAGAATAAAGACAAGGAAAGTTACCATCATATCATTGATAAACTAAAACAGCAGGATGATGATGGAAAGGTAATTGCAGAAGAGATGGAAAAACGAAAAGATCAATTGTTTTCTTCTGAATAACCCAAGAATTCCGGAGCATGATTTTTGAGAACAGTCTTCAATTTGCCAGGGAGTTAGATGATAAAGATCCGCTCAGGCATTTCAGAAATGAATTCCTGATTCCTTCACATAAAGACAGGAATGCTATTTATTTTTTGGGTAATTCTTTAGGACTTCAGCCAAAACGTACTTCGGAGTACATACAGCAGGTGTTGAAACAATGGAGCAACTATGGAGTAGAAGGTTTTTTTATTGGTGAACAGCCGTGGATGAACTATCACCGGCAACTTCTTCCAACTCTTTCGGAAATCGTTGGTGCGTTGCCCGAGGAACTTGTAGTCATGAACCAGCTTTCGGTGAATCTGCATTTGATGTTGATTAGTTTTTATCAGCCCCAGGGCAAACGAAACAAAATACTATGCGAGGCTAAAGCTTTCCCCAGTGATCAATATATACTAAACACTCATGTCAGGCAAAGAGGATTGAATCCTGATGATGTGATCTTTGAAGTAGAGCCCCGAACAAACGAAGTATTGATTAACGAAGACGATATACTTGCTGCCATTCGAAAACATAAAGACGAATTGGCATTGGTGCTTATAGGTGGCATCAACTATTACACCGGCCAGGCTTTTAATATGGAGGCGATAACAAAAGCTGCGCATGCAGTTGGTGCAAAGG
>JAGIAB010000697.1 GCA_017745135.1 Flavisolibacter sp. | reverse complement strand
TGATCTGTGATCAATATCAATATCCCAATGGTGTTTGTTTGTCGAATGATCAAAGAACCTTGTACATCTGCTCGAGCAAACCGTTTGAAAAATTTATTTCTGTTTACGATACTTCAAACAACCAGTTCGTAAAAATTTTTGCAGAAGAAAACAATGATGGAATTGAAGTGGACCGGTTCGATCATGTTTATTTGTGCAGCAAGGAAGGAATTATTATTCTCAATCAAAAGGGAGAAAGGTTGGCGTTAATTGAATTATCAACCGTGCCGGCAAATATTTGTTGGGGAGGAGCGAGGATGAATGATCTTTTTATTACGGCAAGGGAAAATGTTTTTTTGATTAGAGGGTTAATCCCCCTGTCCCCCTGAAGGGGAGACTTAGGCCGGGGAGGTTTTTGTTTATTCGGTAGTGGTTTAAAGAAACGAGGTCAGAAGTCAGAGTGGACAACTTAATTGAAGTGAGTTCTTTAAATTAAGAGTGATGGTTATGTAGTCATCTTCATTGCTACTATTTGCTTTTGCTTGCACAGTTTACCCTGAGCGCAGCGAATGGGCACTCTTGTACGTTCTGTAATTCTTATCATCACTTTTGAAGAGTTTTCATTCAATTGCCCCGACTTTTAAGTCGGGGAGTACAATGTGTATTGCAACCGGCTTTAGCCAAATTCATTAAAAGCAATTGGCTAAAGCTAGTGAAGAAAGTTATTCTCAATCCGTCGTTTAAAAGCGGCCGCAATTGATGTAGTGACACTTGCAATATGCTGCATAGAATTACTGAACGATGCAGTGAGTGACACAACGGAAGCTAATAGTAGCAATTGGTTAAGTACATAAAAATTTATGCATACCAATTACAGCTGCCGATAATTTTTTTAAATCGACTACCCGTTCACAATCTCACCGCCATTGGGATGCAATACCTGTCCTGTGATGTACGACGCATCATCGCTTGCCAGGAACAAATAACAAGTAGCTACTTCAACAGGCTCGCCTGCACGTTTCATAGGAACATCCGATCCGAAGGTTTTCACTTTCTCAGCATCAAAGCTGCCAACGATCAAAGGTGTCCATATGGGTCCGGGAGCTACTCCATTTACACGAATGCCTTTCTCAATCAAATTGTGTGCAAAAAATATTATGTACATCCCGGCATCATCAAATTGTACGAAGAAAAAA
>JAGIAB010000696.1 GCA_017745135.1 Flavisolibacter sp. | reverse complement strand
GGATACAAAATGCCTACTGGAACCAGGTGATTTACTGGCCCTTTAAATTAGTAGTAATTAATGAAAATAAAAATGGCGATGAAGAAAGAGGAGAGTAGAAGAATGCGCTTGTCTGCTTCAATAAAATAATTTCTTACATAGCCAATGATTCTCTTCATGCCCGTAAAAAGGCTGCAATATAAAAATCATTGTTGGTAAGAAGGGTGAATGTTTGATGCATGCTGCTAAGCAGACTCAAAAATCTTTGCCACACCGAACGCCGCTGCAGCAGCCATCGCACCGATCAAAGTAACTCTTACGGCACCCCAAAAAGGATGAACACCCGTGATCTTGCTTTTAAACCATCCGAATACAAACAAACAAAGCAGTGTGAGCACCGCAGAAAATTGTAAACCCGTTAATGGCACGTCAACAAAAAAATATGGTGAAAGAGGAACCAATCCGCCGACAGCATAAGACAGCCCGATATTCATTGCTGATTTGCGTGCTCTTTTGGGATCTGGTTTGTCCAAACCCAATTCGTATTTCATCATAAACTCCACCCATTTGTCCTTATCTTTTGCAACTTCCTGTGTAGCCTGTTCCTGTAATTCTTCACTTAAGCCGAGATTGGCAAAGAATTCTTTCGTCTCTTTAATTTCTACATCCCGAAGCGTATCTACTTCGTGGTATTCTCTTTTCAATTCGTTGTTGTAGTGGTCCTGTTCGGTTTTGCCGGAAAGATATCCACCTAATCCCATGGCAATGGAACCTGCTGCAATTTCAGCGATGCCTGCAATAACAATGATATTGGTTGAATCAACGGCGCCACTTAAACCGGCAGCTAATGCAAATGGAACCGTAAGACCATCGCTCATTCCAATTACTACATCCGATATCCATTCGCTGCTTGTTAAATGCTCTTCTTTATGATGTAAATGCGTATCCATACTTTGTGTTTCCATAAAATTAGAACGGGATTAAATGACAACTTGTGATGAAACCAATGAAACTAATCCAGTACTTTCAAACTCTTTTCAATTATACTGATGCTTTCATCAATTTGTTCTTTCGTGATGATAAGCGGAGGGGCCAGTCTTATTTTATCGCCGTGTGTTGGTTTGGCAAGAAGGCCGTTTTCTTTTAATTCAAGGCATAGTTTCCATGCCGCCTCTTTATTGGAATGATCGATTAAAATCGCATTCAATAATCC
>JAGIAB010000695.1 GCA_017745135.1 Flavisolibacter sp. | reverse complement strand
AACCTGGTTGAAAAAATTAAAAACGAATGCCGAAAAGAACTCGAAGAGAAAAAACAAAAGAAAAAAATCTATTGGAAATTAGAATTTCGAAAGCCATTTTCTCATTGCAGGAACGATCGTTATCTTCACCTCCTTAAAATTTAGATCACCCTGATGCAAAATTGTCAAAAATTTGAATTGCTAATTTTATCCGCTTAAAATTTCAAACACACTTATGAAGAAAATTACCTTCTCCCTGCTATTACTTGCGCCTTTTTTTTCGATACATGCACAAGAAACCAAATCAGATATCGGCACGATCGAATTCATATCCAATGAACTTTCCCGCATCATAAAGAAAGATGCAAAGGTGGAAATTGTTGCTGAAGGTTTTCAATTTACAGAAGGCCCGGTTTGGGTTGATAAAGAGAAAATGGTATTGTTTTCTGATGTTCCTGCCAATACCATTTACAAATGGACCGAAGCAAACGGCAAAGAAGTTTACTTGAAACCATCCGGCTACACCGACACTGCAAAGCGTGGCGGATTTATGGGTTCCAATGCATTGGGCCTTTCAAAAGATGGCAAATTATTGGTTTGTCAGCATGGCGACAGAAGAATTGCCATTATGGATGCTCCTCTCAATGCACCGCAATCAAAATTTATTACAGCAGCAGGTGAATACAATGGCAAAAGATTGAATAGCCCTAATGATTTTTTTCTTACTGCTAAAGGAGACCTGTATTTTACAGATCCCTCTTACGGTTTTGAAAGAGGAGCAAGAGATCCAAAGAAAGAGCTTTCTTTCCAGGGTGTATACAGAGTGAACAAATCCGGACAAGTTACTTTATTAGTTGATTCTATTGAGCAACCCAACGGCATTGGTATCATGCCCGATGGAAAAACATTACTCGTATCCAATTCAGATAACAATAAAAAAAGATGGTATGCTTACACCATTGCTTCCAATGGATCATTAACAAACGCAAGAATATTTTACGACGTGAGCAATGAGAAAGGAATGGGCGGATGCGATGGTTTTAAGATAGATAAGCAAGGCAATGTATTTGCCGCCGGCCCGGGAGGTATTTGGATATTCACTAAACAGGGCAAACTAATTGGAAAAATAAAAATGAACGGAGTGACTGCTGCCAATTGCGCATTAACTCCGGATAATAAAACTCTTTTCATCACAGCCACGAATTACCTGCTCAGAGTAAAGA
>JAGIAB010000694.1 GCA_017745135.1 Flavisolibacter sp. | reverse complement strand
GGATCTTCCATTCAGCTCTTAAGAAAGCCATGGCACCTTCAGAGATGTAATTACTGATCTCTTTCATACGGTCGGTACCGGCATCCTGCTTGCTTACCCAAAAGAACTTCCAAATCGTGTACAATAATCCAATTAGCCCCATCAACGGAACTAAATACATAGACTGGTCAAAACTCATACTGTGTTTGGTTAGATTTTGTGGCGGCAAAGATAGGGGTTGAGGTGGATTTTGTATAAGTGCCGGAAATTAAATGCCCGGCCGGGTTGGCGGCAGCATAAAACTCATCGTTTTTCTGCGTCCGAAATTTCTTTGCAAGCAATGAATTGATGGTCGTTTTTGCGCCTTTAATGAATAGATAGCCGTGCCTTGTTCCCTTGAATGAGGGTTATCATTATTGCGGATAAAATAAACTGAATCGAAAAGAGCCGCTTCTTTTGTCCGCTGCGGATCATTAGCATAAATATCTTTTGCCAGGATCACATTCTTGATGGGTTTATCAAGAGGTTATCCAATTAATATAACCAGCGTTCAAAGTAACCGCATCGATGTTTTTGAATCATAATGATAATTAAGGAAACAGTTCATCCACTCAGAAAAAATTTTTAAGCGGTAATTCAATTGAAAAATGAGAATTGTAAAAAAGAGCTCATCCATTATTAATCAACTCTATTATCCTACATTCATGCAAACGTTTGCATTGTTGTATGGCCTCAACCAAACCAACGATTACCGACATTGCAAAAAAGTTAAACATTACTGCTTCAACAGTCTCCCGTGCATTGAACGGACACTCTGCTATCAGTAATGCTACAAGGCAGGCTGTAGCCCAAACCGCAAAGAAATTAAACTACCGTCCTAATCACATTGCATCTTCATTACGCATTGGTAAAACAAAGATCATTGGTGTCATCATTCCGAGTGCAGAAATCAATTTCTTTGGTTCGGTTGTTCACGGCATTGAAAAAATTGCCAGTGAGAATGATTACAGTGTTTTGTTGTATCAATCCAATGAGCAAAGCGATTCCGAAAAAAAAGGGATCGAAACATTTCTTCGTGCAAGAGTAGATGGTGTGCTTGCTTCTATTTCAAAAGAAACCACGAATCTTTCTCATTATAAAGAGATCAAAAAAAGAGGCGTGCCACTGGTATTATTTGACCGCGTTAATGAAAATATTTCTGTGCCTTCCGTGGTCGTGAACGACTACCTCGGAGCGTTTAAAGC
>JAGIAB010000693.1 GCA_017745135.1 Flavisolibacter sp. | reverse complement strand
ACGCGGCGACCGCAGCGAAATGCAATACCTTCCGTGGCTGTTTCGCCGCGTCCGTTGCGTATCGCCGCGTCCGCCGCGTTCCTCTACGCCAGTACAGAAATCAGACATTTACGGTGAACGTCTTATCCTGACAGGTATGGCCCAACAGGTCCCACTTGTTGTTATTTGGTGCCTCTTGCAGCTCGACCATGCATTGATTTCTTACACACTGATTATTTCAAAAACCTGTTATCATTCGTGTATGGAATCTGAGCTCAATCTAAAGCCAATTGGGAGAATTTACATCCATTTACATCTTTTTTACAAGTGTTTTACGGCTTTCGCCTGCGGCCGTGCGTAGGTTTGGTAATACCATCGGATAAAACCAACAAATGTGTCTAAAGGAAGTTTCAGGTCCGAAACCAAGGACATCGTTACTTCCTCATACACAAAAACGGTTTCTCCATATTCTTAATCTAACACTATTTCTACGCATGAACAGTAAGTTATCAATCATTTGCCTGACTTTAATTATTACTCCTTTGTTCTTTAGTTGCCGTGGAACCGCAAAAAAAGAAAATACAACCGAAGCATCTGCAAGCGCCGTAACATCACACACCGGGAATGAAAAATATATTCCAATCGATACTAAAGAAAGTGTTGTTGAATGGAAAGGTTCCAATTCATTTGGAACTCATGAAGGATATGTTTCCATATCAAAAGGTGAGTTAATAATTGAGAATGGGCAACTCCGGGGTGGCTCAGCTGTGGTAAATATGAATACAATTGTAGATGAACAGCATTCGGGAGATAATGGGCTTATTCAGCATTTAAAAAATCCCGATTTCTTTGATGTTGAAAAGTATCCCGGAGCTTCAATCGCTATTACCAGGGTTGCTGAGATAAAAACTGGTGAAATAGAAGTCACAGCGAACCTGACGATTAAAGGCATTGCAAACACGGTTACTTTTCCGGCAAAAATTGAAATAAAGGATGAGATAGTAAAAGCGGATGGTTCCTTCATCATAGACCGGACCAATTGGGGCATCCGTTACAAATCAGGAAAGTTTTTTGATCTTTTGGCGGATAAAACGATTTCGGATTACATAGAATTCAAGGTAAAGATCGTAGCGAAGAAATGATCTGTCAGATGAGAACCCGTGATGCAAGATTTTATCTTCAGATCCAATATCATTTAGGATAATATACAAGTGTTCATTGGCGTAAGGTTCCCGCAGATCAACACTGATCAAGGAGCCGATTCGCAGATTTGTTTCCGCTAACAGATATTTATC
>JAGIAB010000692.1 GCA_017745135.1 Flavisolibacter sp. | reverse complement strand
ACGCAAGCCATTCGAATCAGAGCGGCCAGAACACGGTGATATTGATTGACGAACCTGAGCTATATCTTCACCCTCAAGCTATAAGTGTTGTTTGCTCAGCACTCAAGCAGCTCTCTGCCAGCGGGTTCCAGGTCCTCTTTTCAACGCATTCACCAATGATGGTAAGCGCCGAAGATGCAGCCGAGACCATCGTGTTCTGGAAGTGCCCACAGAACGGCACGAAGTATCGTCAGAAGGTAATTAGCGCCCTGGCAGGCATTGGCTCTCACCAACATCAGACCGATGTTCTATATTCGTTGAATCACAGCTCTCAATGGCTTTTCTCGGACAAGCCAGTGATTGTGGAGGGAAAAACGGAGCGACTACTTCTTCCCGCGATCTTCTCTGCCGTCACCGGGAAGTCGCTTTCACAAGCAAGCGTCTCGCTCATAGAGTCAGGCGGAAGCGGCGGATCACTCCAGATCGCAAAACTCCTCAAAAGTCTTGGCTATTCGCCCAAAGTCATCTCCGATCTAGATTTTGCGTTCAAGGTCGCGGTGCCAGAAGGCTTAATTCCGGCAACGGATCCCGACCTTATGACGTGCATTCAATGGTTTGCAGAAAACGCCGCCTCGAACGGATTTCATCTCGGAACCGATGGACTACCAAAGAAGGGCGGCACACTAAAACCAGAAGCGGCGTACGAACTTCTCGCTCAGGCGCTCCCGACTGAATGTACGAGTATCCATAACATACTCAAGGCCGTGGACGTATGGATCTGGACTAAAGGTGCTATTGAGGCCCACTTAGGAATCCAGAAGACCAACACAGAAAGGGCCAACTTCACATCACAAGCGCTTGGCACCAACAGCATCATGCACGCATCCGATCCGAGCGTATTGACGCAAATGGCTGCTTGGATTTAATAAAAAAAAGGGCCCGAAACCGGGCCCTTTTTCTCGCACTAGGCGGATTACCCGCACTTGCTGTACCCGCAATTCAAGCAAGTCGCGCACCCGTCCATGATCACCAGCGCCTTGGTGCTGCACTTGTGGCACATGGTGGCGCTGGGCGGGAAACTGGTGCCGTCGCCGGTGACGGCGATGTCTTCCTGGGTGCCGGTGACCGCGACGGCGGCGGGCGTGACTTCGTTCTTCTTCTTCGCCCGCTCCTCGAACTGCTTGCGCTTCTCGGCGATCAGCGCCTTCTGGTGGGCGCTCATCTCCGGGTCGTGGATCAGGCCGATGGACTTCATGTGCTCCTCGACCACCGCGCCGATCTCGGCCACCAGCGAGGGCATGTACAC
>JAGIAB010000691.1 GCA_017745135.1 Flavisolibacter sp. | reverse complement strand
ATTATTGGAGAGTTGAATGGACAACAAGTGAAGCTGGCAAAGTTTAAAGGAGAATTTGTTTTTCATGAACATGATAATGAAGACGAATTGTTCATGGTGATCAAAGGAAAGTTTAGGATGGAATATAGGGATAAAACGGTTGAGGTAAATGAAGGAGAGATGCTAATAGTTCCGAGAGGAGTTGAACATAAACCGGTAGCAGTTGAAGAAGTGTGGGTGTTATTATTTGAACCTGCATCAACATTGAATACAGGCAACATTATCAATGAAAAAACAAAAACAGAATTAGAAAAAATCTGAACTAAGATTTGGATAGATTGAAAAGATTATCAGGAAGCCAAGTTAATCCCATAAATCTCATTCATCCTATGAATCCTGGTTCAGACAAATATTTTTTAAATGAGTTATCACATTACAAAGAAAACAGAGGACGCTGGCGATGTTGTAGAATTCAAACAAAATAAAAGCCGCTACGCTCCCGACGAGCAGGGCTATTATGGGAAATTCGGTGGTGCTTACATCCCCGAAATGCTTCATCGCAATGTTGAAGAATTGCGAACAAGATACCTGGAGATCATGAATGAAACTTCTTTTCAAAAGGAGTATCAGCAATTGTTGCAGGATTATGTTGGTCGTCCAACACCATTATATTTTGCTGAACGGTTAAGTAAAAAATACAACTCAAAAATTTTCTTGAAGAGAGAAGATCTCTGTCATACCGGTGCGCATAAGGTCAACAACACAGTTGGACAAATTTTATTGGCGCAGCGGCTTGGCAAAAAAAGAATTATTGCTGAAACAGGTGCAGGTCAACATGGTGTAGCCACTGCAACTGTTTGTGCATTAAAAGGTGTTGAGTGCATCGTGTACATGGGCGAGGTTGATATTGAACGCCAGGCACCAAATGTGGCACGGATGAAAATGTTGGGAGCAAAAGTGATCCCTGCAACAAGCGGAAGTAAAACATTGAAAGATGCCACCAATGAAGCCATTCGTGACTGGATCAACAATCCCAATGACACGCATTACATTATTGGTAGTGTGGTGGGGCCGCATCCTTATCCCGATATGGTTGCCCGTTTTCAAAGTGTGATCAGCAAGGAAATACGCCTGCAATTGAAAGAAAAAACAGGAAGCGAATTGCCTTCGCATGTGATTGCCTGTGTTGGTGGCGGAAGCAATGCAGCCGGTGCATTTTATCATTTCCTGGATGAAGAAAAAGTTCAGTTGGTTGCAGTTGAAGCCGCGGGTGAAGGTGTGCATAGTGGAAGAAGTGCAGCCACCACACAATTAGGT
>JAGIAB010000690.1 GCA_017745135.1 Flavisolibacter sp. | reverse complement strand
AATAGGACGATTTTGTAAAAACTACTTATCCAGTTCTCGTAGTTTTACCTGAATTGCTTCGAAATCGGGTTGCATTCCGGCATTTTCCAACACTTCAGCGTACTGAACAATTCCCTGCTTATCAATTAAGAATGCTGATCTTTTGGATACTCCTTTCATTCCGTAGCTAAACGTTTCGTAAATGCTGCCGTAAAGAGTAGACACTTCTTTATTGAAATCGCTTAACAAGGGAAAGTTAAGGTGTTGATCTTCCTTAAACTTTTTCAAAGTATATAGGGAATCAACTGAGATGCCTATCGGGAAAACATTTAAGTGCTCATAGATTTTGAGATCATCACGCATGGAGCACATTTCTGCTGTACAAACACTGCTAAATGCAAATGGGAAGAACAACAAAAGCACATGGCTTCCGCGAAATTGTGAAAGTGAAACTAATTTTTTGTCTGAATCATATAAAGAAAAATCAGGAGCAGTTTGTCCTACTTGTAATTGAGCCATCTTTTTTATTTGTATGAACAAATATCCTGCACGAAAGTTCTACGAAATGCTTTTTAAAGAAATTGTTTAAGACAAATTAAAACTTTGGGCAAAGAACTGCATTCAGGGTAGAGTTATTTCTATCCAGAAAGCCGATATAGGAAAGACTCAATTCAAACCCTCCCCGTCCATGACTGGATGTTTTTAATTTAGAAATATTCGCATCGTAACTAAAAGCAACAGACATAGGTGCATAATCCAGTTTGATAACAGGAATCAACGCATCATTCCACCGGAGAAAAGCGCCGCCATGAATGGTATAAATCGGGTGGCTAAGATCTTCACCTAATTTCACTCCGTACAATGCGCCTGCAATAATTTCATTGTATTTGGCCTGCTGTGAATAATCTGCCTGCAGCGTAATGTAACTCGCCGGAGTTACCGAAAATTTTACGCCTGCCGAACCTACCCATTTCGGTTCAACGATTACAGAAGCATTTTGATAAAAAGAATTCTTTGGTCTTGTAAAATGATGATAAGCTAAGCCAAGAAAAATATTATTATCAGGATTCTCATTCAACTGTGTATTATAACTCATGCCCACAGTTCCATCAATATAGTTGTAACTGGTTTGGGTAAGTGTTTCACCATCTCCTAATCCATCATACATACTATTGGTAGTCATTTTTGAGCGATCGAAATGACGGAACACAGGACCACCCATAAAACCAAGAGACAGGTAACTGGTTCGGTCAACACTTAACGATTTGTGATAGTTCAGAGCAGGCAAAATATGAGCAGATACCCAGGATATGGTTCCTGCTCTATCATAC
>JAGIAB010000068.1 GCA_017745135.1 Flavisolibacter sp. | reverse complement strand
GTGCCATGTAATGTTAATATAGCTTCCTGCGCCTGTCTCAAAACCGGCATATTAACAAATGCATGGCCTGTTGAACGATTGTTCCATTTATCACGAACTAATTCCACATTGGTTACTTCCCCGAAAGAGGTAAACAGCCTGCGTAAATCGGCTTCTATAATATTCAGATGAATATTCGTGATCTCGATATTCATAAAGGTGCAATCATAGAAAACAAAGTGAATGTGCTATAGCTTTTTAATATTTACAGCATTATACCCCCTGGCACCTCTTTCAATGTCGTAGGTAACTTTATCGTTCTCGCTTATTCTATCTTGTAATTGATTTACATGAAAAAATAAACGTTCACCGCTTTGCTCATCTTTAATAAAACCAAAACCTTTTGATTGATTGAAATAGTCAACAACACCAGTGTTTATATCTGCTTCCGTTTTTTCTGGTGATTTTGGTACGCCAATTTCAATATCCTCTACATTGAACTTTTTTTTCTTTGAAGGATCAGGGGGAGTAGAACTAATGTTACCATCTTCATCAATGTAAGCCATCATGTCATCCAAAGATTTTCCTTTGCTTGCATTGGCTTTGCGTTCTTCCATTTTTTCCCGCTTCTGCTGCTTTTGTTGCTGACGTTGTTTTTCTTTCTCTCTTTTATTGAAGGTTATTTTTGATTTTGCCATAGATAAGTTTAAGTGAACAATTTTATTCGTTATATAGAGTATTAAAAAATTATAAAGACCTTCAAAAAAGAAGGCCTTTACTAAATCAGTTTACCATCTTTTCTTGAAACCGTTGTCGCTTCTAAAACCGCTATTTCGGGCTGGTCGCTCTTCTCTTGGTCTTGCTTCCATCACTTTTACATTTCTGCCATCAACAACGCCGTTATCCAGTTCCGCAATTGCTTTTTGAGCAGCCGCATTATCAGACATTTCTACAAAACCAAACCCCTTTGATTTACCTGTGAATTTGTCCATGATAACCTTGGCAGAAGTCACTTCTCCATAAGGAGTAAAAAATCCTCTTAAGTCCTCATCCTGTACATTGAAGCTTAAGTTGGAAACATAAATGTTCATACATTGTTTTTTAAAAGTTATAAGGGTGAGAAAGCAAGGAGCAGAGACTAACTAAAGGCGTGAGCGGATAATTAATATACTAGATGCAGGCTCAGTTTACATGCTGAAGATAGGCTTTATTTTCGCAAACCCGGCAACGAATTGCTAACAGAAGTGCAAACCGTTTTTTTTAACATCACTGCTCTACAATAAATCTTTTGCAGAGTATTACCACTAAAATCAGCTACCTTCGGACAAATCATTTGAGCCCTTAGCATTCAGTATTGCAAACGCTTCTCCTCTTTTTGCGCTCTGCTTTCGTCTCAGATACTAAACAAAATTTATGAACCTCTATGTTTCCAATTTAGGTGACCAGATCACTGACGAATCACTCAGGGCTATTTTTGCCACACACGGTGAAGTCGACTCTTCCAGAATTATTAAACACCACGTTACCGGACACTCGAGAGGATTCGGTTTTATAGATATGCCAAACGATACGGAAGCACAAAGGGCAATTGAAAAAATCAATGGCACGGTAGTTAATGGCCGCAATCTTTCTGTAAAAGAGGCAAGACCACGACCGGAACCAAAGGGAACCTTCATTGAACGATTAAAAAATTGGTAGATGGGTGAAACCTCTTTTAAAAAGAAAATCATTCAATAGTATAAGGCCAAAAATTAAAACATGAATTCAGAGCAAATAAAAAAATTCGTCGAAACAAAAATTACACGAACAGATAAGTACGTTAAGATTGAATTTAGCAGACGGGATCCTGTCTATGGCATTTTTGTTACTGATGCCGATTACGAAGATCTGAGTTCAAAAAATTTCTGGCGTATTGTAACCAGCAAAAACTTCGATGCCTATAATAAAAGTAAAGATGTCAATCTTGCGAGGATATTTAACGGCTCAGAGTTTTCCAAACTTTCGCTCTTATCCGATGAGTTTTAATTTAATTCCGAATTACTTTATTCTAATTTTATGAGTACTTATTTTTCAAAACTTATAAAGGCAGGTGACCGGCTGAGAGAATTCAACTTTCGTCAAACTTATTTAAATGACAGCTCCCGTTACAGTGTTGATGTCCCTGATGATAAAGGCAACAGGATTATGTTCAGCATTTATAAAAATGCCGATGGCGAATGGAAAATAGCGGCACAGTTAATACCTATGTGGGTTCATAATTCAGAATTGGATTTAGCAAAAGCCATTGAAGAGAATAATGAAGCTCAATTGACAAGAAAGGAAAGATAAACCTGTGATCCGCAGGCACTCCGTTTGCTACTAATACATCTTTTATAAAACTGCTTTCAATAAATTTAGAACGCACCTTGTATGTGCTGGCTTACAAAACTTACTGATTCAATAACTTTGCTCTTAGTTTAAATTCTTCAATATCTACCAAGGCAAGATATTTACGAATCACTTCTTCATCGAATTCCTTGTGATGATTCATCTTGTTCAGCAGTTTTCGCTGATGATCTAATAATTCGAGATAAACCCGCTGATGTTCTGCCCTTGGACCTTCTTCTGAATTGTCGGCATTTTCAATTTCACTACTTAAAAGTTTTAAATCAATCTGAAGCTTTGAATGCAGGTTATCAAGGCGTTCGTTTTTAGACCAATCATTGCCGTATTTTTCTTCCAGGAATTGTAAAGAGTATTGTGCAATTTTCTTTTGAATGATGATCTCCTGCTTTTGTATTGGAATATCATCGTACCTGTCTTCCAGCTTTACTTTTTTAATCAGCCAGGGAAGCGTCAGTCCCTGTAAAACCAGAGTCATGAGGATAACAATGAACGTAATAAAAAGAATGAGATTGCGGTATGGAAATGGTTGCCCGTTACTAAGAATCGGTATTGATAATGCCGCTGCCAGGGATACCACACCACGCATTCCGGACCAACCAAATACTAGTGGTGTTTTAAAGCCGGGATTGGGATCAGCAACCGTAATGAAATGGCTCATAAACCTGGTAAAATATACGGCCCCAAATGCGCAAAGCAGTCGGGCAACAATGAGGATTAAAGAAATAGCAATTCCGTACCCAATTGCTTTGGTCAGGCTACCGTCTCCCAACTGCCTTGTGATTTCAGGCAATTCTAATCCAATGAGTAAAAAAACCAGTCCATTTAATACAAATGCTACATTCGTCCATACATTAACACTTGCAATGCGGCTGCGATAATTGAGTAATGTTTGACGCTTGTTGGAAAGAAGGAGTCCTCCGCTAACTACAGCGAGCACACCGGAAAAATGAAAATATTCTGCAGCATAGTACATGCAATACGGCGCAACCAGCGTTAACACAATTTCAATACTTGTAGTAGTTGGCAACCAGCGATGAATAGCATAGAAGATAAAGCCAACAGCAAGTCCAATCAATATTCCCATCACAATCACCAGAAAGAAATTTGCAACCGCTTCGCCAAAATGAAACTGACCTGTAATAACCGCTGCCAATGCAAAGCGGAATACAATCAGCGAAGAGGCGTCATTAAGTAAACTTTCCCCTTCAATAATGCTGACAAGAGACCTTGGCACTTTTACCTGCCGCATGATTGCGGTGGCCGATACAGCATCTGGCGGAGAGACAATACCTCCCAATAAAAAACCCAACGCCAAAGTAAAACCGGGAATGATTGCAGAAGATGCAAAGGCTACCACACAGGAAGTAATAATAACAATAGGAAAGGCAAAACTGGTTATGATCCTCCGCCACCTCCAAAATTCTTTCCATGAAACCTGCCATGCCGCATCATAAAGTAATGGCGGAAGAAAAATAAAAAATACCATATCCGGGTTGATCGTGATATTAGAAAAATGAGAGACGAAACTCAATAGCAACCCGCCTGCTACCAGTATTATCGGGTAAGCAACACGAAGTTTGTTAGCTATCATGACCAATCCAAGAATGATCATGATGAGAACAACGTACTCAATAATAAGATTCTGCATGCAGGGATTATCTTATAAAATTAAGAAAGTGCAAGCTGGCCTTTCAATAAACAAAATGCCTCGGATTTACGGAGGAAATTTTTACAAAACAGAAAGGTTAATATAAAATATAGATGACGCCGCTAACCACTTGCCTGTAGTTATTTGATTTTAATGCTCCCCTCATATCACTGCGATCGCCAAGCGAGTACCATGAAAACTTAGCAGACCCTATCGTTTTTAATTTTCCTGCATTTATTTTATCATCAAAAACGGTGTAATAAGTTATGGGAGTAGAACCAACAGATTTCAGCTTGCCCCGTAAATTTTCGTTTTCGTAGGAACGATAATAGTCTATAGAAAGAACACCGGCTGTTTTTATTTTTCCTTTTAGTATTTTGTCTTCGTAATCTTCAAAATAATCGAGTTGAGCACGACCAATTGATTTCAGCTTTCCAATTTTGGACTTTACCTGGAAGGTATCATAGTAGGTGATGAAACAGGTTCCAATACTTTTTACTTTTCCCCTGAAAAGCGAATCATCTTTTGGACCATAATATTCTATTCTTCCTGTAAAAGGCTGAAGCCGCTGAGCATATAAATCATAACGGTCGGATAAGACTTCAGTGCCCCACTCCAGAATTTTTCCATCGTCAGATACACGGATTAACACACCTTGATCGGTGAGGAAAGAAAAATAAGAAAGCTGCGAACCTTTGCTGAAAGTAACCTGGCCTAATTGCTGCGAGTTGGCAAGACCCGGCAACATCAAAACTGATATTGCAGTAACAAAGCTCACAAAAGCAGAAGTAAATTTCATTGGCATTCAACTATGAGCTCAGGGTCATGTTCTTTTTCTTGTACTGTATTGATACACTAGTTTTCCAACTTTTCCATTGTTGCCTGCTAAATAAACCGTTTTCCCAAACTTTGCTATTCTGCATACATGAAAACTTTCTTTCGAGATCCATTTCCATGTATTGGCATTATCAACGGAATAATCCACTCCATTTAAACCGCAGCTCACTAATACTTTCGGGTCCAGGTACTCCACACAACTTCTATAACCATGCGGAGGAGTTTTCGGCGTCTTCCATGTTTTACCACGGTTGGTGCTGTAGGCACAATTTAAGGAATCGGAATCGGGTTTTTGAAAATCACCACCCACTACTACCAGTTGATCGCCACCTTTTCTTTTATATCGGTCCCATACCGCAATAGAATTAGCTCCTGTTGTTTCCTGGCCCTGTATAAGAGGCAATTTAATTTTTTGATCCCGTATAAAAACATTTGAGCTTAAGCCACCTGAAATAAAAACAGCTTCATCGTTATCCAACGCACGAACATTAGTGCCGCTTGCGGCAAAACAGGCTTCGCCACTATCTGCAATGGGCCGGTAGGCGTCAGGAACTTCCTGCCAGGTTTTGCCACCATCAAAAGTTCGCAACACAAAAAACTTTTTATCAATAGGGTCACCAATGACTATTCCCGCCTGCTCGTTCCAGAATTCCATGGCATCCAGAAACATTCCCTTTGTTTTATTTTCATAAACCACTTTCCATGTTTCACCGCCATCAACGGTTCGTAAAATATAGGCTGGTTCACCAATGGCCATGATCACTGCAGTAGTGGCATCAAAGGCTTCAATATCGCGGAATTCTGTTTTTTCAAAACCTTTTACAGAAAACCATTTCCAGTTTTTGCCTCCGTCACTGCTTCTTCCTACAGCGCCATTACTGCCGCTCACCCAAACTACTTCATCGCTAACTACACTTAATCCACGCAACGAGGTTTTTGCTCCTGAAGTCAGCACTTCTAGTTTTGGAATCTCCCTCCTTTGTGCAAAGGAAAAAATTGATGAAAAGAGAAAAAGGAAAGTAAGACCGATTTTACTCATAGGTATTTGTTGAACTCTTCAACAAGATACACTAATTGGTCTTTAATTTTTTAGCAAATACTTTTTGAAATTTTTCCAGTTTAGGCCGAATCACCACAGAGCAATAAGGGTTGGAGTTCTTGTTGTTCTCATAATATTCCTGGTGATAATCTTCCGCAGGATAAAACTTTGAAAAGGCGGCAATCTCTGTTACAATTCCTTTATCGTAAGCGCCGCTCTTGTTCAATTCGTTTTTATAATATTCGGCTTTTTGTTTTTGCTCATCGTTATGATAGAAAATGGCACTGCGGTATTGAGTACCTACATCCGCCCCCTGACGGTTAAGGCTTGTGGGATCATGAACTTCAAAGAAAACTTCGAGCAATTCGTCAAACGTAATTTTATTGGGTTCATATACAATCTGCACGCATTCTGCATGCCCTGTTTCGCCGGTACAAACCTCTTTATATGTGGGATTAGCTACTGTTCCTCCTGTATAACCGGATGTAACACTCAAAACGCCATTTAGTTCTTCAAAAATGGCCTCCGTACACCAAAAGCAACCCGTGGCAAATGTGGCGGTATCGGTTTTGTCGCCAACCTGTGCGTTGATCAACGATGATGTCATGGACTTATATTTTTTTTCGGAATTGCATGCAAAAATGATGCAGAGACTGATCGATGTTATGAGTGTTTTTAGCATCATACAAAAGATGAAGACAAATATCAGTCTGAAAATAGGGAAGGAAAAGCCAACAAAAAAGTTTTAACACAGTGTTTGGACAGGCTTTTACATAAATTTAATGTTTTGGGCTAACCTAACTTTGACCAAATTTTTTAAAGCGTAGATGAAATTATATCCGGAATCAGCATCGGTTCAATTAGAATTTGATAAGATCAAATATTTGCTCACGGAAAAATGCCGTACAGAATATGCAAAGACCAAGGCACTGGATTTGCGCATTCATACCAAAAAAGAATTTATTGAACTCGAATTAAAACAATCACACGAGTATAAGCAACTGGTACAAAACGGCATTCATTTTCCCAACGATTATGTTCTGAATCTTTCAAGAGAATTAAAGTTATTGAGCATTCAGGGTTCAATGCTTGTGGGTGAAGAATTGGTGTCCATCCGAAAACTGGCCATCAGTATGGAAGCCATCTTTCGCTGGTTCGATGCAGAAAGAAGGTCGGTATATACAGCCCTCGCAGAAGTGATCAGTGGCACCTATTATGAAAAGGCGATCCTTCAAATGATCAATGACGTTGTAGATGATAACGGCAATGTGAAAGACAATGCTTCGGATGAGCTGCAATCCATCCGTATGAATTTGTACCGGAAGAGAAATGAACTCCGAAAACTATTTGAACGTATTGTCAGCAAATTAAATAAGCAGGGCTACCTGGCGGAGATTGAAGAAAGTTTTATGAATGGCCGAAGAGTAGTTGCTGTTTTTGCAGAACAAAAAAGAACGGTGAAAGGAATCCTGCACGGAGAAAGCGATAGCCGCCGGACAGCATTTATAGAACCGGAAGAAACAATTGAACTCAATAACCAGCTTTATGAGCTGGAAAATGCGGAAAGAAAAGAAGTCTATCGCATCCTGAAAGATCTCACCAAACAGTTATCCGTGTACGCTTCTCTTCTTTCAAGCTATCACAGCATTGTTGGCGAATATGATTTTATAAGAGGCAAGGCTTCATTTGCTTTGGACATCCAGGGAGAATATCCTGTGGTTGCCGACAAGGCTCATGTTCATTTGGTAAAAGCATATCACCCCCTGCTCTATTTGTACAATCAAAGAAGTCAGAAACCAACGATTCCAGTTGATCTTACTCTTGATGAAAAAAATCGCATTCTTGTAATCAGCGGCCCCAATGCCGGAGGGAAAACGGTCACGATGAAAACGGTTGGTCTTTTGCAGATGATGGTACAAAGCGGCTTGTTAGTTCCCGTAAACCCCTCGTCCCAATTCGGAATTTTCAAACAACTGATGATCCATATTGGCGATACGCAAAGCATCGAGTTTGAACTGAGTACATACAGCAGTCATTTGTTGTCCATGAAACATTTCATGGAAAACTCCAACGGCAAAACTTTATTCTTTATTGATGAATTAGGAAGCGGAAGTGATCCCAATCTTGGTGGTGCTTTTGCCGAAGTGATCTTAGATGAACTGGCAAGAAAACATGCTTTTGGAATTGTGACCACTCACTACCTCAACTTAAAAGTGATGGCCAACAAAACCGCAGGCATCATCAACGGCGCCATGGCTTTTGATGAAAAAAAATTGCAACCGCTGTATAAACTTATTGTCGGCAAACCCGGAAGCTCCTATACCTTTTCTATTGCTGAAAGAATTGGCCTGGAGAAACGGCTCATCGATAAAGCCAGAAGACTTGTTGATGAAGAACACTTCCGCCTCGACAAATTGTTGAATCGTACAGAGCAGGATCTTCATAAAGTGCAGCAAAAAGAAAAGGACCTTCACCATTTGCTGAAAGAAAATGAACGGCTGAAAAAAGAAATGCAACAAGTAATGGACCGTGAAAAACATCAACAACAGGTGGAGCTATTAAAACAACAAAATAAAATCAGCGAGGAGAGAATTACATACCTCAAAGACATGGAACGAAAGCTAAGGCAGATTGTGATTGAGTGGAAGAAGGCCGAAGACAAAAACAAAGTAGTCAAACAAATTGCTGCCCTGTTATTTAAAAAGAACGAGCAAAAAGTAGTAAGCAAAAAACAAAAGCAAATCGATTCGAAATACGAAGAAATCAATGGTGAAATAAAAGTAGGTGATAAAGTAAAAATGAAACGTAACCTGCAGATAGGAGAAGTACTTGAATTACGTGGCAAAAAAGCAGTAGTAAAAATTGGATTGTTACCTATGCAGATCGATTTGGCTGATCTTTCCCTTGTAAAGGAAAAGGAAATAAAGGAATAGGCTTAACTGGTTCTTATTGTTCAGATTCGGTTATATTGCGCCGCTTTTAATTTTTGGAGATGAGGTTAAGACTGAACTTGTTTTTGATTGCATTAATTTTTTTTACCGCTGCAGAAGCACAGGATACCACCGAAGGCTTCTTTAAATACTCATCATTTGGACTGCAGTTTAATGAAGGCACTGCTATTGGCGTTACGTATAACCGCATAAGAGATTCCCGCCCTTTTTCGGGTGAAATTTATTATCAGAGACAAATCAACCCGGGCCCTGTATGGAACAACACGAAGCGGTTGCCACAATGGGGATTGGGTCTTTCAGCCACGCATTCAGGAAGTAAATATGTGGGAGCAATCGTTTCTTTGTATCCTTTCATTAAAGTTCCGCTCTACACCATTGGCAGTCTTCAAAGTGATTTGCGCTTTGGCTTTGGTTTAGCATGGGTGGAAAAACCTTACGATAAAGAAACCAATACTGAAGATCTTTTGTTGAGTCAAAAATTTAATACACATGCCAGCCTTCAATGGCAAAATGAGTTGCGTTTAAGTTCAAAACATTTCATAAATACTGCAGTAAATTTTTATCATTCCTCCAATGCAAAAACAAGCTTGCCGAATCTAGGCATTAATATTCCCTCGCTAAGTGTTGGTTACCGCTATGCGTTTAATGGAGAAACAAAGAAACCGGTTTATGCAAATGATACGTTGAACAAAAAAATCTTTTACAAAGTGTTTTTGACAGGCGGTGTAAAACAAATGCAGGTGCCGGACAGCTCTCATTATTTTGTAAAGATTCTGAGTGGAGAAATGTCAAAGCAAATTGGTTATAGCAGCATTGTATCTCTCGGAACGTTCATCACACACGATGCTTCGGTAAAAACGGATACGCTTGTAAAACATTTGGGAAGCATCAAAACCTCGCAGGTGGCCTTGTATGGTTCTTACGAATACAAGTTTGGACGAATCACCATCCCGGTTCAGTTTGGAGTGTTTCTTTACAACAGCAATTCAAAATTGATGGAAGCCGTCGGCATTCGGTATAAATTATCGGGCAATTGGATGGCGGAATTTTTACTAAAAGCCCACGGTCATAAAGCTGATTTGATGCATGCAGGAATTGGATATGTTTTCCGCTAATTTTTTTCGGTTATTCTAATAAAGGTCCTGGATCAAATACTACGTGGAAAGATTTGATCTTATCATTTTGCAATTGATACCATCTGCAACAAAAAATAATTTGTCCTTCTATTCAGAATAAATCACCTCAAGGCCTGGAGAATTTCTTTCACCGAAACTCTCTTCTTGTAATCCTCGTCAAAATAGCGGAAGGTAACAGAACCCTCGGTGTTCACAATATAAACTGCGGTGATGGGCAGGTAAGCATCTCTTCTTTGATTATTTATTTTCAGAAGATCTATGGAAGGATTGGAATTTTTATAACGGACCAGCGCTTTATCGTCCACCCTGTAAGAACCATTGTATCCATTGGTGATCTTCATAGCGCTGTCATAAATGATGGAAAAGGTAGCTCCTGTTTTAGCAATGGTGGAATCAATGCTTTCTTTCGCCTCCGGGGTAATAACAATTAACTGCGCTTTTTTTGCATTGATCAATTCCAGAGAATCCTGCAACCTTTTTAAATAGCGGTTACTGTATGGATCCCAGCTTCCCCTCGTAAACACTACAACTATATTTCCTTTCTTTCTAAGGTCTTTAAACACAATTTCATTCCCATGTTGATCTCTTGCCTTAAAATCCGGCGCTTTTGAATTAATAAACAAACCTTCCGGCTTTTCCTGGGCCGAGGCAAAATGCAGGATGAAAAATGAAAAAATAAAGACAGCGATCCTTTTCATAAGTAAAGTTGTGCTTTCAAAATTAAACGGAGAATTGACTTCTGCTATAAGAGACGGGATGGATTAACAGTTTGTTGCATTGCTTTTAAAAAGAAAATTCGGTGGGTGAAAAGTTGAATGGAGGTTGTAAAAGGAAGGATTTATCATTTATGCACTTAGCTGTATTACTACTTTCAACACCTGTTGTGCCTGTCTCGCCTTTAGGCGATGATTACTCACTTGTGCGTTCGGTAATTCTATTCATCATTGTACAAGTGTCATCACATCAATTACCGTCGCTTTTAAGCGACGGATTGAGAATAACTTTCTCCATTGGCTTTAGCCACATTGTTTTTAATGAATGTGGCTAAAGCCGGCTGCAATAAACATTGCAATCCCCAACTTAAAAGTCGGGGCAATTAAATGAAAACTCTTCGAAAGTGATGATAAGAATTACAGAATGTACAAGAGTGCGACGCAAGAAAAGGTCAATAGATTCTGTG
>JAGIAB010000689.1 GCA_017745135.1 Flavisolibacter sp. | reverse complement strand
GCAGCAATACAGATCATTCCACCAACTACTAATGCCATTGGTTCGTAAATACGCCCTGTCCATCCTACCGCAATAAATACCAAACAAGTTCCCATTAATGTGGCAATGGTCATACCACTGATCGGATTATTGGAAGAACCAATGATACCAACAATCCTTGAAGACACCGTCACGAAGAATGCACCAAAAATGATCACCAGGATTCCTAACAGCAATTTACTGAGGATAGTATCGCCAGGAACCATTGGCATAATCGTCATCAATAAAATCAGGATCAAACTTCCGATACCAACAACCTTAATTGATAAATCGCGTTCTGTTCTTGCAACATTGTTTTCATTGACTCCTTCAACGCCAGTCTTTTTTAAAGAGCCAATGCTTCCTTTAAAAGAAGAAATAATGGTTGGAATTGTTTTTATCAATGTAATGAATCCGCCAGCCGCCACTGCTCCTGCACCAATTTGTCTTACGTAGGCTTTGTAAATAGCATCAGACCAGTCTGCAAAATTGTGGTTTACAGGATCCCAACCAAAGCTTCCGCCTGCTGTTGTTATACTCTTCAGGTATCCGATCTTTGCCAATTGAGCAGCGATCATATCCGATGAAATCAATGATGCCAATAAAGGAATCAACACAAACCAACTTAAAACACCGCCTGCTACTAACACGCCTGCTATCCGTGGGCCGATGATATATCCTACGCCCAGGTATTCAGGAGTAATTTCTCCGCTTAGTTTTGCAGCCGGAAAAAATTTGTTTGCTTTGGCCGTTACAAATTCCGGCACTCCCGCGATTACATGAAATACTTTTTGCAAAGCAGCATAAGCGGCAGCAAATCCTAATCCCAAAAAAGCAGTTCTTGCAAATTCACCGCCTCTTTCTCCTGCTTTCAACACAGATGCACATGCCGTCCCTTCCGGATAAGGGAGATTGCCATGTTCTTCAACAATCAATGAACGACGAAGTGGTATCATCATCAATGTTCCCAATATGCCTCCAAAAATGGCAAGGGTCAATATCGTCCAGTAATTAAAAAAATCAGCACTTGATGGGTCACTTAGAAATAAAAAGCCCGGAAGCGTAAACACCACCCCGGCAGCAATACTTTCACCGGCAGACCCTGTTGTTTGAATGATATTGTTTTCAAGAATCGTGGTTTTAAGAAACCGCCGCCCTAACGTTATTGCGATAACTGCAATGGGGATAGAAGCAGAAACGGTAAGCCCCGCCTTTAATGCCAGATAAACTGTTGAAGCTCCAAAGATGATCCCGAATATTGCACCCGAAACCAAGATGGCCGAATTCACCATCAAGTCCGTACTTACC
>JAGIAB010000688.1 GCA_017745135.1 Flavisolibacter sp. | reverse complement strand
CTTCAAAGACAAAATGGAATTTATCTTACCTGCCTTGGTATTGGAATGGGTAATTGTATGTTTTTACAACAGCTTTCTGCACCACAGGTTCAGCCGTTTTTGCCTCGTCTGAAGATTCTGTTTTTACATTGCTTGCAAAAGCAACATCACTATTGCCGGAAAACTTTCCATTCAATGCAAGAAGTGTGTACTGCTGCAGATCATAATCTTCAATCAGCTTAATCAGTATCTGTGCATATTTTGGATTGGTAGCATATCCTGCTTTTTTCAAACCATGAGCCCATGCTTTATAATCTGTGGGATCAAGATCAAACAGTGAAGTGTAAAAGGGACGATTCTTCAAAAAATCAGAATGATCTCTATACGACTCGAGGGGATCTTGGTATTTGCGAAAGCATTCTCCTTTTGCATCATCGTCATGAGAAACACTTTCACCAGTCCAATCGGATTTACATTTAATTCCGAAATGATTGTTTGATTTTAAAACCAACTGGCTGGTGCCGGCGCCGGTTTCATGAATACCTTGTGCCAAAGTGATAGATGCAGGAACTCCGGTTCTGATCTCCTCTGCAATTGCAACATCTTTGTAGGTCTCTATATACCTGCGAATAATTTCAGAAGATTGCGCAAAGATGAGGTTGCTCGTTAAAGCAAACAGGATCGTAAATAGTAGCTTGCGTTTTTTCATGGACTTCTAGGTTTTGTACGGTCACAGTTTTCTGATCACATAAACGCCATCTCTTACGGGCAGCATCAGCTTTTCAACATCGCTTCGACTCATTACCCCATCATTGAATTGCTGGATGGCTTTGGCGTTTTTGCCTTTAATTAGTTTTTCAAGTACCTGACCGTGAAAGAGCACATTATCCGCTAAAATAAAACCTCCTGGCCTTACTTTCGAAAAAATTCGATCAAAATAATTCGTGTAATTCTCTTTATCAGCATCAATAAAAACCAAATCCCAGGTTTCATTGAGTTCATCGATGGTTTTTAACGCATCGCCGATGTGTAAAATTATCTTATCCCTAAAAAAACTTCGGTCAAAATAAGATTGGGCTCTTTTAGCATCTTCCTCTCGAAGCTCAAGCGTATGCAGTTGCCCGTCATCGGTTAATCCTTTAGCCAGGCAAAGAGCACTGTACCCTACAAAAGTTCCTATCTCTAAAATTCTTTTCGGCCGGATCATGCAACTGATCATTTCCAACAACTTTCCCTGCAAATGACCGCTGAGCATATTTGAATGCGCATGATGCTGATAGGTAAAATCAGCAATCTCCTTCAGCAACTCATCTTCGGGTGAAGTATATTTTTCAGAATATTCTTGTGCCAATGAAT
>JAGIAB010000687.1 GCA_017745135.1 Flavisolibacter sp. | reverse complement strand
TTAAATGGTATTAATCAGAACATAGTTTCTAATGTCACTCCTTCGGAGTTGGGAAGAATAGCAAAGTTTCTATAGTAATGCCATCCCTTCGGGATTGGAAATATTTTTAGCTCAATTTCAATACCCTTTCAATACTCATTCAATCCCCGTGTTGTCCTGTTCTTTCTCGCCGTAATTTGGTACTCTCTCAGATACCATGAGAACACTTGCATAATGCGGACTAGAATTGCAAAACGCAGAAGGGAATACACAACAGGCGTTGATAGCAGTACATTGCTAAGTACATAATCGTTCAATGCTTACGTACTTGCTGAAACAGCATAAAAATTATCTCAGTGCACAATTAAAAGTCGTTTCAATCTTTTCAATTGATCAATCAATTGGATTGCGGTTCATTCAATTTAAGATTGGGAATGGTAAAGTGAAAAACAGAACCTTCGCCGGGCAGTGACTCTACCCAAATAGTGCCGCCATGCAGCTCCACAATTTTTTTGCAATTGGCTAAGCCTATACCTGAACCTTCATATTGGCTCCTGGTATGCAATCGCTGAAAAATAATAAATACCCTTTCCCAATGTTCCTTCGGAATGCCAATGCCATTGTCCCTGCATACAAACCGCCAGACGCCATTTTCCCTTGTTCCTGAAATAGTGATTTCAGGAGGTTGACCCGGTTTGTGGAATTTGATAGCATTGCTTATGAGGTTTTGAAAAAGTTGTTTCATTTCGGTTGGATAACCGTTAATAACAGGCAGACGTTGAAAGGTTACTAACGCATTATTTTCCCTGATCACCACATCTAAATCTGCAACGATTTCCTGTACTAAAGTGTTGCAATCAATTGGGGTCAATTCTTTCTGTCTTCCAATTCTTGAATATTCCAACAGGTCATGAATCAACACCTTCATCCGTTCCGTTGCCTGGGTGATGAACGTAAGGTACTTGTCTGCTTTGGCATCCAGTTTTCCTTTATAATCTTTTTGCAGTAAGTCTACAAAGCTCGATGTGGTGCGAAGCGGTTCCTGTAAATCATGAGATGCTACATAAGCAAATTGCTCCAGTTCGCGGTTCTTTTGTAATAGTTGTGCTGTTTGCTCATCAACAAGTAATTGCAATTTGGTTTTCTGGGCTTTAATACTATTGATGCGAAACCGGTAATAGGCAATAGCCAAAAGCACTACTCCAACCGCCGCCAATAGCTTGAACCACCATGTTTTCCAGAAAGGAGGAGTGATAATTAATTTAATGGTGGCTTCGTTCAAGAACCATTCTCCCTGGCTTTTTAAACTTCTCACTTTGAAAAAATAAATACCGGGATCGAGGTTGGTATAAGTTGC
>JAGIAB010000686.1 GCA_017745135.1 Flavisolibacter sp. | reverse complement strand
GCTGCAAACCTTTTGCAGAACCCTTAATGAGTGGATACGAATTATTATGTCCACCACCGATAGCAATTGGAATTTTTCCCGCAGCTACAATGGCCTTAGTTAAACCTTCCACTTCTTCATCAATAGTATTCACAGCATGACGGTAAGCTTCCACTTTTTCTTCAGTGCCATGTGCATTTTTGTCAATCAGGTATTGAATATCCCCAAAATCAAAATGACCAATCACAGCAATCTCCTCTCCTTCTAAAAAATCATTGCTTTGAATATTTAAAAAGGATTGCAGGAAAGAAAGCCAGGCAGTGCTTGTTCCACCTACTCCATAATTTGCCTGCACACCTATGTCTTCCGGAATGCCGAAAAGAACATAATTTGCTTTAAGGTTTTTAATGGATTCAGCAATAGGCTCTGCATCATCTAACATACCAACCCTCTCACCCAATTTTGTTTCGAAGCGCCGCAAGCGTACCAAAGAAAGCAGGTCCTGTTTTGTACAGATTTTGAAATGCGAAAGGTCCATACTAAAAAATTTTCTGGGCAAAGTTGCCGATTCTTCATGAGTTTATGCCATTTCTGTTCCTACATTCCAATATTAGGAATCCATTAAAATCATCCGCAGGCATGTTCGTCACGCCAACCTTAAGTAACTTGCATATTCGCATTGTAAATGCAATCCTTAATCATTCAACAATATTTTTTCATGAAAAGGATGATCTGCTTATTATTTTTTATGGGCTTGCTATCCGGCTGCGATCTCCAGCAAAGGGAGCTGGCCCTGAAAAATAAGGAAACTGAACTCAATCAAAAAGAACAGGAGTTAATCGCAAGGGAACAAACGCTGCAATTCAAAGAAACGGAGCTGGCTAAAAAGCAAATGAGATTTGATACATTGGTCAGAGATTCTTCCTTTATTACCAATCCTTCCATTCCCGGACTTTGGTCAGTAAAGATGACCTGTGTGGAAACTACCTGCCCCGAATCGGCTGTTGGAGATACCAGAACAGAGGAATGGATCATTTCTTACGAAGGCAACCATGTTATTGGCAGGGTGATGGCAGATGGAAAATTAACAAGAGTATACACCGGATCATTTAACGGAAACTCTATTGAATTATCATTGGAAACCCAGGACGCTTCTTTGCAGCCCGCTACCCGGATGCTGATAAGGCTTACCATCCAAAATCCCCGCCTCATGGAAGGACAAAGGGAAATTGTACGCAACAACTGCAAAGTTGTTTATACGGTACGAATGGATAAACAAAAACAGTAAACGAAAGAGAAGATTTATGTATTTGCTGAACGGTCTGGATTTTACACTCCCTTTAAGCAACCCGGTGATTATTT
>JAGIAB010000685.1 GCA_017745135.1 Flavisolibacter sp. | reverse complement strand
AGCTGGTTGATTTTTTCCCTGTCTGTTGTTGAAAATACAAGATTGATATGATTGCCTTTATCAAACCAATTGATGATAGAGCGGTAGGGATTATCTACAACTTCCGGCGTCTCACCTTTTCTTCCTGCTCTTCTTTTCAACGTATCAGGATTGGGAAAATAATGAACGAATTGTGAACGGATGGCTTTATCCAACAGATTCATGGCAACCTGGTAGGGACCTTCCTGTTCGCCTTCATATACCAATTCAATTTTACCGGTGATAGAAGGAATAATGCCAACTAAATCATTGATCCAAACCTGTGTTTGTTTTTCATTGTTGATAATGGCTCTTCTTTCGGCTGTACTGATGGCGTTTTCAAACGCAGAAATCGTAAGCCTTGCACTTACGCCGCTTTTTTTGTCAACAAATTCACTGCCTCTCGCTTCGAAGGCAACTTGTTCGATCAATCTTTTTACCAGATCACTAACGGAAATTTTTTCCTTTTGTTCTTCAGCAACGTCTGCTTCCTGTTCAGTAATGGCTAATGCATTTTCCAATGATTTTGGATAGTGCGTCAAGATCTGGCTTTGGATTCTATCCTTAAGTGGCGTAACAATAGAACCACGATTAGTATAATCTTCAGGATTAGCCGTGAAGACGAACAGAATATCCAACGGCAATCTTAATTTAAATCCACGGATCTGTACATCGCCTTCTTCTAAAATATTGAAAAGAGCAACCTGGATTCTGGCTTGTAAATCGGGCAACTCGTTAATAACAAAAATGCTCCGGTTGCTTTTTGGAATGATGCCATAGTGAATCACTCTTTCATCTGCAAAACTCAAGCGAAGGTTAGCAGCTTTAATGGGATCCACATCGCCAATTAAATCAGCAACGCTAACATCAGGAGTTGCCAGTTTTTCACCGTAGCGCTGACTGCGATGCACCCATTCAATGGGAGTATCATCACCCTTTTCGAAAATTAATTCTTTTGCGTATCTCGAAATGGGATTGAGCGGATCGTCATTGATTTCACTTCCGGAAATAATGGGAATGTATTCATCCAGCAAGTCTGTCATTTGGCGGGCCATTCTTGTCTTGGCTTGTCCACGCAATCCAAGGAAGAGAATATTGTGTTTGCTCAATAATGCCCTTTCAACATCAGGAATTACTGAGTCTTCATAGCCGATAATGCCTGTGAATGTTTCTTCTTTGTTTTGAAGTTTCTTGATCAGGTTCGTGCGTATTTCCTCTTTAATGCTTTTGGGTTGATAGCCTGATTCTTTAAGTTCGCCTAAAGTGTTTATATGTTTGATGTTCATTGTCTGAACCATGATTTGGGTAGATTTTATTGATTTAGAGGAAAAGGG
>JAGIAB010000684.1 GCA_017745135.1 Flavisolibacter sp. | reverse complement strand
CTTTTTCTTTCAAGAGAAAAAGAAAAGAAGAAAATAGAATTAAATATCCTGAACATCATAAACAATCACCTTTTCCCACAAATGCGAGCAATCCTCAACAAATTTTTTATGAATAGGATCATCCTGGTAAGCCTTCTGGTCTTCAAGATTATCAAAGAACATTAATTCTGATGCATGATAACTATTGTCAACCACATCCCGCTTCTCAGTAGATGCAGGAACGCCTATGTACAATTTGCGAACCTTTTTTATTTTCTCCAAAGTTTTTAATCCTGCCAATAATTTATCCAGATCTTCTTTTGAAGATGGATTTTTAAGCCAGAAAAAAACGTGATGGATCACCTGCTTTTTATTTTGGGAAAAAGAAGGAAGTGCACTCGCAGCTAATGCTGCACCTGTCAATGCGGTTGTTGCCATAAATTTTCGGCGGCTTTGATTTGACATAATTGTTTCGTTGTTGGTCGGTAATAATCTTCTGAGAAAAATTGGTATTAGTAATTAATACTTGAATACTTTTCCATTCACCATCACCTGTTGTGTTTTTTCATCAAAGGTTGCTTTACCTCCGGTTCTGACGGCAGCATTGGTCATGATACAAGCGATGGAATGATTGTAGCCTGCTTCTACAGGAGCATTCGGTTGTTTGCGGCTGCGAACGCATTCCATCCAGTTGCGCATGTGTGCACTGGTTAATGCATCGCCACCTGTATTGGCAGAAGCTACCACCTCCACTTTTTCGGTAACGAGGTCCAGATTAGGCAGTAAGTTTGGCTGCATGTTCATAGCCTCTGCAAAATTTTTCCGTAAACCTCCTGTAGGAGAAACCTTATTCGTAATTAAATTCAGTTCGCCTCCATTAGAATAATACAATTCAGCAGGACGTTCATCACCATTGTGCATGCGTGACATAAACACAACCTGGAAGCCCGATGAAGGATCGTTTAGTGGACCATAATCAAAAGCAGCGGTTGTTGTATCCCAGTTTCTTCTTCCGTCTTTCCACATATAAATGCCTCCGTTGGCGGTTACGCTTCTCGGGTGTGCTAAGCCAGAGAACCAATGTACGGTATCGATCTGGTGCGACATCCATTGTCCGGGCATGCCTGATGAATACGGCCAGAACAAACGATACTCTAAATATTTTCTTGGATCCCATTTTTCAAAAGGCCTGTTCATCAAAAAGCGTTTCCAGTCGGTATCTTCTTCTTTGATCTTGGCGACTAATTCAGGCCGCCTCCATCTTCCGGGTTGATTCACATTCCATGTTAATTCCACCATTGTTATCGGACCAAACTTTCCGGTTTGTATAAAATCTGCAGCGGCTTTGTAGTTC
>JAGIAB010000683.1 GCA_017745135.1 Flavisolibacter sp. | reverse complement strand
ATCGAAGGCTCGATTCCGTTTTCCTTCATGATATCCAATCCATAACGGAAGGCAAAGGCAATTCCTTCCTGGGCAGAACGGACGATGTGACCAAGTGAGTGAACATTGAAATCAAGATTATGGAAGTGAGCGCCAACTAAAGCGTTATTCAACATTCTTTCTGCACCATTACCAAATGGAATGGTAAGCAGTCCATTTGAGCCTATTTCAACATTGGTTGCTTCTACATTCAATGTTTGGTAAGTATGCTGTGTTCCAAACATGTTTTTGATCCACCGGTTAAAAATGCCTGCTCCATTAATGCATAACAACACTCCGATGCGGTTTTTGTTTTGCGCATGATTCACGTGTGCAAAACTGTTGATGCGTGACTGTGGATCGTATTCCATACGATCACTCACACCGTAGATCACCCCCGATGTTCCTGCGGTAGCTGCAACTTCACCTGGTTGCAGAACATTTAGTGAAAGTGCGTTGTTGGGTTGATCACCGGCTTTGTAGGTAACCGGAATACCAGTTGTTAGGGATAGTCTCGATGCAACGGTTTCTTTCAATGTTCCGTGTCCCGAAAAAACAGGTTGAAGTTTTGCAAAGAAAGACGAATCAAAATCAAAATAATCAAGTACGTTTTTCGAAATCGAATGATTTTTAAAGTCCCAGAAAATTCCTTCGGACAATGCAGACGAAGTTGTTGTGGTTTCCCCAGTCAATTTCATTGCAATGAAATCTCCCGGCAACATCACTTTATCAATGCGCTCATAGGTCTCAGGCTCATTTTGTTTCACCCAGGCCAGTTTGGAAGCGGTAAAATTTCCAGGAGAATTCAACAAATGCGAGAGACATTGCTTCTCTCCAATTTCATTAAACGCTTTTTCACCGATTTCTATCGCACGGCTATCGCACCAAATGATGGAATTACGAAGAACGTGTTGTTCCTTATCAACCAATACCAGACCATGCATCTGGTAGGCAATACCAATTGCTCCAATGTCTTTTGGATCGTACAACTGCGTGGCATTGCATTTTAAAATGGCTTGTTTTACATGTTCCCACCAAAGATCAGGACTTTGTTCAGCCCAACCTGGCTGCAATGAAATAATATCAACTTCTGTTTCAGGAAATTGCGCAGAGGCAAGACATTTACGGTTCGAGGAGTCAACAACTGAAACTTTTATGGAGGATGTACCTAAATCAATTCCTAATAGTAGCATTCTAAAAAAATATAAGTGGCAAAGTTAAATTACTGTTGGCTAAAGAAGACAAATCATACACGAAGAAACCAGAAGTAATATTCAAAGTTTCAGTCGTACTATTTTTTGAATTTATTGTAACACAAGAAACAGATTGTCCAAAATTATTATGATAGGCTGCTGTACCTAAAAT
>JAGIAB010000682.1 GCA_017745135.1 Flavisolibacter sp. | reverse complement strand
GCCATATGCTGCTCCAATAAATGCAAAGTTCTTTATGAAAAAGAAACAGGAGGCAAGATTAAGTAAAGCAATTCCCGTTGTTACGAAAAAATTGATTCTGGGCTGACCGGTGGAATCCACAATTGTTCCGAATTGTTTTAAAAAAATAAGAAAGATGCTTACAAACATCAATAAACGCATATAAGGAATTACACCTAGGTATTTGGAGCCAGCCAGGAATAATATTGGAATTTTAGGGATAAGAATGACAACAAAAATTGCAGGGAAAATTATTGACAGCGTTGCTCCAACTGATTTTTCATAATAATTTTTGAGCATTGCTTTATTGTTAGGATCTACCCGTGAACTTTTTGGGAAAATGATATCTCCGATTAATTGAGATGGAATGTCAATCAGGCTAAAAACACGTAAGGCGATGCCTTGCTCTGCAACAATAACTGTTGAGGCAATTATATTCGACACCATAAATGAATCTGTGCTTCTAAAAACAAGATTGCTAACACCTGTTCCAAATGCATATTTCCCAAAATCCCACAGCCGCTTTATCCACTGCATTGAAAATATATATTGAAAGTTCAGAGTGGAGCGAAGAAATAAATACCCACTTATAGCCCCCAGAAAAATCCCGGTTGCGTAAAAGACGACAAGCATGTTTAGCGATACCTTAATTCCTAAGAGAACAGAGCCTAGTTGCAACGTCAATATAACTGCCTGTCGTACTACATAAGTCCAGAATAATTGTTTGAATTGCAGTCGTCCAAGCATGATCCATTCCAGTTGCGAAAAAGGGATCAAGGAAAACAAAGCAAGCCCATACCAATAGATCATACTTTCTAATTGCGGTGCTTTTAAATAACTTACAATTGGTTTAGCACAAGCAATTAAAAGCATTCCAAGTAAAACTGTGACAACTATATTAAGAACAAGAGCCGAAGAAAGAACAAAGTTTTTTTCTTCTTCACCGCTTGAATTTAAATATTTGATCACCGAATTTTTTACAAGCCCATGCCTGATGATTTCAACAAATGCGGCAACGATAAGAAACAGTGACCACACGCCCATATCAGATGGGTCTATGGCTTTATGAGCTAATACCATTGTACTTAACATGCCAAACACAACAACGGTCGCTCTTTGTAACCCTCCATAAAACCCTAAATGGAGCCAGCCGGAATAATTTGAAGTGGTTTTAGTTTTCATATGCAGGTTGAGACTTTCGTATTGAGCTTTCCTCTTTTTTAATTTTTGATTTTGGTTTTTCCAATGTAAATAAATACCACATGCCTAGTTTATCAGTGATTCGGTAAAATAATACAGGTACAATTACCCCTGCAGCGATACAAAGAAACATCAAAAGATAAATATCGTAGACATGGAAGAAATGCATTAGC
>JAGIAB010000681.1 GCA_017745135.1 Flavisolibacter sp. | reverse complement strand
AGACAGCCTTTATTGATATAAGGACGAGCAGCGAGGTTCTATGGAAAAATTTTTGGAACACCAACAAGGCAATTGTTTCATCAGAACGCACTGACTGGAAAAAGAATGACGCGGAAAGAAGAGCTGTTCTTTCGCAGTACCTAATAAAGAGTACCGGGACACTTAAAAAAAACGGCATGACCAGTCTGAGATAAACTTCATTTGGTCCAAATCTTTCCTGACCGATATTTGCCAATCATTTCTTTCAAAATTTATTTATGAACTATCGGTTGTTTAAAGAACATAAGGTTTCTGAAATTGGATTAGGCACCTGGCAATTGGGAAGTGCCGATTGGGGTGTAGTTAACGATGAAGATGCATTTGCTATTCTTCAGACTTTTATAGATGCGGGCGGCAATTTTATTGACACTGCTGATGTGTATGGAATGGGCGTAAGTGAAAAAACTATTGGCCGGTTTTTAAAAACAGTAAATAAAGAAGTTTTTGTTGCCACCAAATTAGGCAGGCGAGGCGACGGAACTAACGGATGGCCCCAGAACTTTAGCTATGATGGTATGCGTGCCCACATTGAAAGCTCTTTAAAGAACCTTGATGTTTCCAAACTGTTTTTAGAGCAATTGCATTGCATTCCTACCGAAGAAATGCGATCAGGAAAAGTATTTGATAATTACAGAAAGTTTAAAGACGAAGGCTTGATTGAACATTGGGGAGCCAGCGTTGAAACCAGTGAAGAAGCCTTGATTTGCCTGGAGCAGGAAGGATTGGCTTCGTTACAGATCATCTTCAATTTGTTCCGTCAGCACGTAGCCGATGAAGTATTTGCTAAAGCGAAAGAAAAGAATGTGGCCATTATTGTTCGTGTGCCGTTAGCAAGTGGATTATTGTCAGGAAAGTTTAACGAGCAAACAAGGTTTGCACAAAACGACCACCGTAATTACAATGCTAATGGAGAAGCTTTCAATACAGGTGAAACGTTTTCTGGAATAGAATTTAAAGAAGGCGTGAAACTGTCCCGTGAAATTGCCTCATTATTACCTGATGACAGGATGGCGCAATGGTCATTAAGATGGATACTGGATCATCCTGAAGTAACCACCGTTATTCCGGGAGCATCTAAAATTGAGCAGGTAAAAAGCAATGTAGCTGCTTCTGACTTGCCACCTTTGTCCAAAGATGTACATCAAAAGCTGAGAGCATTGTATGATGAGAAGATAAGAAAGGCAATCAGGGGACATTATTAGTGCTAGTTCAAGATTTGTTTTTCGGGAACAAGGATAACACAGATGAGATGGGTGCTCACAAATTTTCCGTGTAAATCCGTTCAATCAGTGTCATCCGTGTTCCTTTCGCCTGCACTTTAGATATTTTTCCTGTAAAAGACCTACCCTGAAA
>JAGIAB010000680.1 GCA_017745135.1 Flavisolibacter sp. | reverse complement strand
CATTTGCAGCCGCTTTTACACCGGCACTGGTTTCCACTAAAACAGTAATTCCTTTTTTGGTGAGTTGGGCAACGGCTTCAGGCAATAATGAAACTCTCGTTTCATGGGAAGGCTCCTTCAAAATTCCTACAGTCATGCGGGCAATAGTATTTAAAACAGATGCAAATGTAGGTGACTAAATATATTTTCCTTCAGGAGACTAATCATATTTTCTTTCCGAAAAAAAGCAGTACAGTAAGTTCATTGAGAAATAACTGCCGACTCATCAGAAACGAATGGTGAAATCCTGTTTCACCTTGAATTCCTGCCTGAAGAACACAAAACCGAGAAAGAAAATATCGATTGTGTATTGAACCGAGGGGTGAACTTTGATCTCTTCCCAGGCTTTTTCCATTTCCTGGCTCCAGTGGATATCGTCAAAAACCAAAATGGTTTGATTGTGGGCTTTTGACAAAAATTGGTGAAAATAGTTGATAGTTGGCTGGTAACGGTGGTTGCCGTCAATATAAGCAAGATCGATTGATGGCAGTTGGTCAACGACGGAGGGAAGAACATCATCGAAGTTGCCACGCAGTTGTTGAATGTTAGTACAATTAAGCTTTTGAAAGTTTTCGTTTGCAATAGAGGCAATTGAATCGCTTCCTTCAATGGTTATTATAGAGGAAGCCGGATTTGCTTTTGATAAATAACTGGTGGTAATTCCCAGAGAGGTTCCCAGTTCCACAACGGTTTGAGGCTGATAATGTTTTACCAGGCGAAATAACACCTGCGCAAGCCGCTTTGATTTAAGAGCTGATTTTGCTATTTGCCTGATTGTTCTTTGTTTGGAAGCATGCGTTCTTGAACCGGCACCCATCTCCTGTATTTCAACCAACCTGCTATCGGATAAAACTTGTTTACGCAATTGCTCAATTTCTACCGGAGGTAAATAATTGCTTTTGTTATTGAGCACATTCAAAATAAAATCGAAAACAAAGGGAGAATGCATGCCATGCCCTTTGCTGTTGGAAGCATTGAGGTAGTAGTTAAGATATTTTTTAGCTAATTGAAATGAACTGTACACGTTTCAAATGTAGGACAGAGAATTATTTACGCTCCCAAACCTGGAAGGTATGATCGTATTTATTTTTTCCATCTGCAGCGCAAAAGCGACTTTGCACCAGGTCCCAATCTTTATCTGACACTTCAAGAAAATAAACATCGCCGTCAAACCGGTGATGAATTCTTGTTAAATAAATCCGGTTGGCCTGAGCAAATGCAGTTTGAAAAATTTCGGCTCCGCCAATCACAAAAATCTCCTTCACGCCAACCTCCTTTGCTTTTTCAATGGCTTCTTCAACCGAATGAACCACTTCCACCCCATCATACGTCCATTCATTGCTCCTGGTAATTAC
>JAGIAB010000067.1 GCA_017745135.1 Flavisolibacter sp. | reverse complement strand
GGTTTGCACCAGCGGGATAATCACCGTTTGATAACAGCACTGAAAAACCTTCGTGATATTGGAAATAGCGTTTTGGTTGTTGAACACGACAAAGACATTATGCTTGCTGCTGATCACCTGATTGATGTTGGTCCAAGAGCAGGCTATCATGGTGGAAGAATAATGGCGCAAGGAGAACCTTTCCAGGTGTTACAGGAAGATACCTTGACTGCACATTTTTTGAGAGGCGAAAGAAAAATTGAAGTTCCGAAAGAAAGAAGGAAGGGAAATGGTAAATCAATTACAATCAAAGGTGCTAATGGAAATAACCTGAAAAATGTTTCAGTAAAATTTCCCTTGGGTAAGATGATTGTGGTTACAGGTGTAAGTGGCAGTGGCAAATCTACTCTCATCAATGAAACCTTATATCCTTTGCTCTCGCAGTATTGCTATGGCTCAAAATTTACTCCGCTTGAACATAAATCAATAGCTGGATTAGAAAATATCGATAAAGTAATCGAAATCGATCAATCGCCAATTGGACGTACACCAAGAAGTAACCCGGCTACCTACTGCGGTTTTTTTACTGACATCAGAACACTGTTTGCTTCTATACCAGAAGCAAAAATTCGCGGCTATAATGCCGGACGTTTTTCATTCAATGTTAAAAGCGGCAGATGCGATGTTTGTGAAGGAAGCGGGTTACGCACCATTGAAATGAATTTTTTGCCCGACGTTTATGTTCATTGCGAAAAGTGCAATGGCAAACGTTACAATCGAAACGCTTGAGATCCGTTATAAAGGAAAATCCATTGCTGACGTATTGGATATGACAGTGGAGGAAGCTGTTGAATTCTTCCAGGCCGTTCCTTTCATCTATCGGAAAATAAAAGTGTTGGGAGATGTTGGTCTTGGATATATTACTTTAGGACAATCTGCGGTAACATTGAGCGGGGGAGAAGCACAACGGGTGAAGCTGGCTACAGAATTAGCGAAAAGAGATACCGGCAAAACATTTTATATACTGGACGAACCAACAACCGGTTTGCATTTTGAAGACATCCATCATCTTCTTGAAGTACTGAACAAATTAGTAGACAGAGGCAATACCGTTTTAGTGATCGAGCATAACATGGATGTGATCAAGGTTGCAGATCATATTATTGATTTGGGGCCGGAAGGTGGTGAGGGAGGAGGTAAAATTTTATTTGAAGGAACTCCCGAAGACCTGTTACCTGTAAAAGAAAGTTTTACTGCGCAATTCCTGAAAGAAGAACTGCGCAGTAAATAAATTAAGGTTGAATAGATGTGTCGGTAGGTGTAGTAGTTATTTTGGTTGTACCGGTGTTGGTTGTAGTTGTTTCTGATTTGCTTTCAATCTTTATCAGACCATAACTTAATGCCAGTCCTGCCAAGCCGGCAATTAAACAAAGCCACAGTCCTATTCCCGTTTTAACCAGGTTGTCAAAACCTCCTGCAACCGAACTCTTTCTAAGAAAAAATAATAAAGCGCCTGCTGCAATTGCCCCAAAGGCGATCATCACATACTTTTTGTATTCAACAGTATAATCCTCCGTCTTATTACCCATAAATGATAATGCGGCAACTCCTCCTATGCCAACTAATGACAATAAACCCCAGCCTCTTAATCCGTTCCAGGATTGAGAAGCTCCTAAAAAATTTATTGATACCCACGGGAGCAATAAAGCCAGCAATGCAACTCCTGCAACAATCAGCGAATACAATTTCTGCTTGTGAAAATTCATTTGTTCCATAATAAGTGTGTTTAGGTTTGGCCTACTCGTATGGCTTTTCGGCAATCGCCCCTTACTTTTTTAGGGGTGTTCGGGAGCATTCCCCTATGTATTCAAGGGCTGCATAGTTGAGTTTGTAAAAGGGAGAGGATATCTAAATTTAAAACAACTAAACGAGAACGCCTGATTTAACAATGCACATTGTTGAGTATTGCTTTGTATAAGTAAAAGACCTAAAAAACAATTAACGCATACTCGTAATTTTACGAATTGATATTCGTGTTTTCTCTTGTTGTTCAAAAAATCTTTACGATATGCTTGTAAGCTAATCTTTCATACTATACTTTAGCCACGATATCCAAATCCTTGTAAAACTAAAACCCTATTCTATGAGAACAATTGTACCTGGCGTACGTACATTAGTACTCATCATCATCTTACTCGTATTGACCCCGAGGTCATTCTCTCAATCTATTACTACAGGCAATGGTAAAATAGAAGTTGGCTTAGGTATTGGCCCTTTATTTTTCCTTGGCGACCTTGGTGGAAACAAGGGAGTCGGAGAATACACATGGCTTAAAGACGTACAGTTTCCACTGGTTAATTTATCAAAGGGTGTTTACGCACAAGTATATCCTACGGAGTGGCTGGGGTTTCGTGTTGCTATTAACCAGGGTAAGCTGGAAGGCTACGATCATACAATTAAAGGCAAAGGTGGAGATGAAGAGTTCCGTAAAACAAGAAATCTTCAATTCCAGTCCTCATTGCTTGAAGGCTATCTTGCTGTGGAGCTTAACCCTACTGTTTTCTTAGAACGTTACGATGGATTGCGCGGTAAGATCAGGCCATATGGATTGATTGGTGTGGGCGTTTACCATTTTAATCCCAAAGGACAGTATTTTGCACCAGACGGAAGCTCCAAATGGGTGCCCTTACAACCCTTACGTTTAGAAGGCCAGGGTATGGCGGAATACCCTGATCGTAAACCATACAGCCTTACGCAGTTTGAATTGCCAATGGGTGTTGGTTTCAAATACTATATCAAAGAGAACATGTTCATCGGTGCAGAAGTGTTGCATCGTCAACTTTTCACCGACTATGTTGATGACGTGAGCACGACGTATATTGACAACTCTCTTTTTGCGAAATATTTGACGCCTGAACAGGCTGCAATGGCCAACCAGTTGTATTTCAGGGAAGGCTTTACACCAAGCAATCCAAACTTAAACCGTATTCCTACTGATCCTCAGCGCGGGCATGCAGAGCAAAATGATGCTTTCTTCTCAACCATAATCCGTATGGGTTGGAGGTTGAACCAAATGAACCCACAGTTGAGGCAACTGAGATGCCCGGCATTTTATTAAACCAAAACTTATGAATAGAATTTTATTGTTTGTCAGTCTGTTTTTAATTGGTTCAACGAACCTGTTTGCACAAAATAATTTTGAAAATGCAAGCAATATTATTTCTATTGATTCCATAAAAATAAAATCAGAGCCGGCGAAGACTGCGGTGAAAATTTATCCCAATCCCTCGTACGGCAAACTAAGTGTAAGCGCAAACACTTCTTCTACTTTGCATTTTTACATTTTTGATTTAGAAGGCACTTTGGTTTACCAGGCTGTATTAAATAATAAAGAAAGAAAAACAATAGAGAATTTAAAGAAAGGCACTTATTTATACGATGTATTTGAAAAAGATGAAAGTATAGAAGAAGGTAAAATTGTTATCAAATAAACTTATCCAATAAGCGGCAGTGAGCTTAATAAAATTCAATACCTGGTTGAAGAAACCTAATCCGTTCCCTATAGTACGCTACATGAAATTTTATTAAATACTCCTGCCCTCCTTATTGGACTTTAATTTCGGGCTCTCTTCATTACTATAACTGCATGCAGGGAAATTGGTGTAATCTAATATCCGAATGAACAAGCCTAACTGCCTTATTCAATAGATTTACTTAATCCCTCCCTGCATTTTTTATTTTCCAATTATCTATTTACTACTTTCACATTAACTTCATTTTTTTAATTATCTGCTTATGAAACAAAGAATCTGGGCTTCCTTAGCCTGTGTTATGATTTTATCCGCCTGTAACAATACAGTGCCATCTGCCGACCCAAGTGTATTAAGTTCAAAAACTGAAAAGAAAGGTGACAAAGAGGACAAAAAAATTAATGATGAGGACTCAAAGAACAACAAGAGCGATAATAAAAAACAGGTTTTAAACGATATTTCTATTGAAACAAAAGGAAATGTTGAACTGTCCAGGGCTTTTCTTGCGTTTGAAAGTGGTGACCTTGTGCCTTCTTCCAATGTTACCTCTCTTGGCAAGCCGGTTTACCTTCATTTGAATATAGCCAAAGGTTGGAAGGAAGACGAAGGAACTGTATCGCTCGGAGCTTCTGAAAGAATTTCTTCGGATAACGGCACTGTTTTTCTTGACGAGCCGGATCTTTTTCAAAACTATAGTTCATTAAGTGCTGAGGATGCAAAATTCATCAGGCTTAAAGCTGTAGTAAATCGTATGACCGGTACTATAAAATATTTCGTCGTCGACTATAAAGTGTGGGACAAGAACGGCGACGGAGTTATCAAAGGCAGTTATAAATTTTATGTAGAGTAATTCCAGTTTAAGATCGAATACAAGCCCTGAAAAGAATCGTCTTTCAGGGCTTTATCATGTAAATATGTTCTATGCCATCTTCGAGGTAAACATCGCTTACCTGTTCAAACCCGAACGATCCATAGAAATGTTTCAGGTAAAGTTGCGCACCTATTTTGATAGGCTGCACACCAAATAAATTATATACGGCATCAATAGACTGTTTAATCAATTCTTTCCCGGCTCCTGATCTCCGAACAGATGGCGATGTTACTACTCTGCCAATCGAAACCTGTTCGTACATTCTTCCCGGTGGAACCAACCTTGTATAAGCTACCAATTTGTTGTTATGAAAGCCCATTAAATGATAGGAGCTTTGGTCTCTGTCATCTGCATCCTGGAAAACACAATTTTGTTCCACAACGAAAACTTCATTCCGAAGTTGAAGGATGGCATACAATTGATACGGAGTAAGCTCTTCAAATTTTTTCAGCAGCCATTGAACTTGCATGAAGCAAATTTAACGAGCCACACCCGGAACCACTGGAAGGCTTTCATTGCCCGTTTCATTTACTGCCTGAACTGCAAAAAAATAATTGTCTTTTGAGTAAGGAAGAGTGATCGATGTTTCATCGGTAAATATTTTTTTCTGCCAAACGGATGAAGTCGTTTCTCTCATTAATACATAGTAGCCTTTTACCTTCCCGGTTTTAGGAGCTTGCCACGATAGAGAACTGGTGTTCGTTAATCGTCTTGTTTCAATCTTTACAGAATCAGGCATAGGCGGTGCTTTGGAAAGGTTGGCAAGATTGGAGAGATTTATTGCCGTATTTTTTCTCAGGTATTCAAAGTCCATGAACTGGGGAAGATCCCCATATTGAATTCCATTTTCCAATCTTACATTCTGATGTTGATGCGTATAGTTTTCATTCATCTCTGTTATCCGCACCGCCGCATATCCATTTTCAACATAAGGAGTATGATCGCCACCACGTAAAAAGCGGTCGTTCCTGTAAATCATTACTACTTCCAAATTGTCGACATAGCGTTCGCCAATCTCTTTCACATATCTTGCTAACTGTCTTGCCTTGCCATCATTTTCTAATCCAAGCTGGCGTATGGTTAAAGCTCTTCTTCCTGTATCCTGAATTGAAAAGGCTTCGCTGAACACACGAACTTTAGTATTCTCGATGATATTGGTTTCGTTGCTATGGTTGCTGCCCATAATGTCATTATTCAAAACGGCTTCAATATTCCAATGCTCTTTCTTTGCTTTGTTTGCCATGTAGGTTGCACCAAGCAATCCTTGTTCTTCTCCACTTACCGTTACAAAAATGATGGTGGCAGGGAAACTATGCTTGCTCATGATTCTTGCACATTCCAAAACCGCCGCACAACCGCTGCCATCATCATTGGCGCCGGGAGCATCGCCAATACTGTCCATCACGTTTGTTCGCATATTGTCCAAATGTCCGCTGATAATAAAAATGCGGTCATCTTTTTGATCAGTTCCTTTTAATGTGGCCACTACATTTCCCAGATTGATAGCACGATCAACTCTTCTTCCATCGGGTTGGTAAGTGATGGTATCAATAAATGCAGTGAGTCTTCCTTTTGATTGCCTGCTAAATTCATTAAACTTTGTAAGCACCCAATTTCTGGCGGCGCCAATTCCCCTGTTTTTATCTGAAGTCGAGCTTAATGTGTTTCTTGTGCCGAAGCTCACCAGTTTGTTGATGTAGGACTGTAAACTGTCTGTTGAGATCTCCTTCACCATCTGTGCAATCTCCGGATCACGTTGAATCAGCGTTTGTGAAAATCCATTTGAAAAAACTAATAGAAAAAGGAGCAGCATCAATTTTCTCATGGCGACTTATTGAAACTCAAATTTAGGCAGGATGAATCTTGTTTCTTTTTATTTTCGACTCTTTCAAAGAATGAAATGAAAACCGATTTGTTTATTGCTACCATATCCTGGGCAAGAAATGAGCATGAAGAAAAAGTTTTACGGACATCATTGAAACAGTTAGCAGAGGTGGATGTGCCGGTTTGTATTACAGATGGTGGTTCAACTGCCAGTTTCATTGAATTTCTGCACAGCACTCCTCATTTTATTGTTCGGCAAGCAAAAGGACTTTGGCCACAGGCAAGATTGAGCATTGCAACAGCAATGGAGTCCGGTGCCCAATATATTTTTTACACAGAGCCCGACAAGCTGCAATTTTTTTCAAAGCATTTAAAGCAAATGCTGGATGCCATTGAAATAGAAAATGCAGGCCTTGTTTTAGCTTCACGATCAGCGAAGGGCTTTTCCAGCTTTCCATCATTTCAGCAAATGACTGAAACAACTATCAACAATTGTTGTAAGGAAATTATCGGGAAAGAAATGGATTATTGCTACGGTCCCTTCCTGTTTAATTCAAACCTGGTTCCTTACCTAAAAGTACTTGATGATACTATTGGTTGGGGATGGCGGCCTTTCCTGTTTGCAATAGCACACCGGTTAGGCTTTTCAGTAACAAATTTTGAAGGTGATTTCACTTGTCCACCAGATCAGCAAGAGGATGATGAAAGCGAAAGAATCTATCGCATGAAACAATTGACACAAAACATAAACGGAGTAACACAAGCTGCAACGATGAATTTGCAACAACAATAAAGTTGCTCAGCGATTACTGCGAATTCAAGATTTGTTTTTCGGAAAGCACGAATAAACAGATGAGATACGCACAGATTTTTCCGTGTAAATCCGTGTTCTTTTGGATGCCCGCAAAGTTTGAGGTTAAAAGAGCACTAGTAATTGTATTTATTTTTCCAAAGCCCTTTCAAAAATTTTCTCAGTTCTTCTTCCCTTGGATTTTTTCCGGGATCATAAAACTTTGTTCCTTTTATTTTCTCAGGCAAAAATTCCTGTTCGGTAAAATTGCCTTCGTAACTGTGCGCATACTTATAGTCCTTTCCATAACCTAATCGTTTCATTAGTCCTGTTGGTGCGTTACGAACATGTAAAGGAACAGGTAGGTCGCCTTCTTTTTGAACAATGCCTAATGCTTCCTCAATGGCCATATAAGAGGCGTTGCTTTTGTGTGAAGAAGCAAGATAAGTAGCTCCCTGCGCCAGAATAATTCTTGCTTCCGGGTAACCAATTTTATTAACGGCTTCAAAAACGGCGTTGGCTAAAACCAATGCCGTTGGATTAGCATTGCCAATATCTTCACTCGCAAAAATTATCATTCTTCTTGCAATGAATTTTACGTCTTCACCGCCTTCAATCATTCTTGCCAGCCAGTAAATTGCTCCATTAGGATCGCTGCCCCGCATCGATTTTATGAATGCAGAAATGATGTCATAATGTTGCTCTCCGGTTTTATCGTACAGCGCAATCCGTTGTTGGGCTATCGTCATTACTATTTCATCAGTAATAACAATGCCGCCTTCAACAGAAGACCGCAATGCTTTATCCTCACTTGTTGAAGATTTTTGTTTTTTGTCAGCATCTCGCTTAAGTGAGGGCTGTGTGTTGGTGGCCTTCCCACCGGGAAGGTCGGGATGGGCTGCATCAACTACCAACTCCAGCAAATTCAAAAGCTTTCTTGCATCGCCACCTGAAATCGTAATCAGTGCTTCTGTTTCTTTTAGTTCAACATTTCTTGCCTTTAGCCATTCATCTCTTTGCAAAGCCTGGTGTAACAGTTTCACAAGATCATCTTTGCTCAAAGGTTTCAACACATACACCTGGCAGCGGCTAAGCAAGGCGCTGTTCACTTCAAACGAAGGGTTTTCGGTGGTGGCGCCAATCAATGTAATAATCCCTTTTTCAACAGCGCCTAACAACGCATCCTGTTGTCCTTTATTGAAACGATGAATTTCATCAATAAACAAAATGGTATGCTGTTGTTTTTTTGCGGTGTCTATTACTTCCCGAATTTCTTTTACGCCGCTGCTGATGGCACTTAATTGAAAGTAAGGAACGTTCAAAGTATGAGCGATAATATTGGCAATGGTGGTCTTTCCAGTGCCCGGCGGTCCCCATAAAATCATGGACGGAATTTTGCCGTTCTCGATTGCCGTTCGCAATACGCTTCCTTTGCCGGTGAGGTGTTCTTGCCCAACTAAATCATCCAGTGTTTGCGGACGCATCCGCTCTGCTAATGGTGCAGAAGAATTCATTGTTCAAATTAAGGAAGAAAATGTGATGGAAGGATGGAATAATTTTTATGAACTAAGCGTTCACTGCTACTATCATCTTCTGTTGTGTCACTCACTGCACCATTCAGAACTTGATTGAGCATTTTGCAGGTTTCATTACTGATTTGGCAATTCCTTATTCGAAGAAGTTGAACCACAGCGACACAAGAGACACAGAGGGACACGGAGGAGTTCTCTGTGAAACTCCCTGCCTCTGTGTCTCTTGTGTCGCTGTGGTTAAAAAAAACACTTTGCTGTTATAATCTAAACCCGTTAAAGACTGTTTGTAACTTTGATGATAAGAATTACAAAGCGCACAAGAGTGCGACGCAAGAAAAGTTCAATAGTAGTAATGCAGACCGGCCCATAATAAAGTCACCAAACATTCTCACTCTTTTTCTATCATCACCATTGGCCCAATAATTATAACTACCTTTCTTCAATAAAAAGATTGGCTATGAAGATTGCATTTCACGGCGCAGCCCGAACAGTTACCGGCTCTAAACATTTGATTACTCTTAAAAACGGGAAAAAGATTTTATTGGACTGTGGCATGTTCCAAGGAATGGGAAAAGATACGGATGTATTCAACCGTGATTTTGGATTTGAACCTTCGGAAGTGGATGTGATGATCCTTTCGCATGCACATATTGACCATTCAGGATTGATTCCACGGTTGGTAAAACAAGGCTTTGGCGGTAGAATTTTTTGTACCGATGCTACAAGAGAATTGACTGCATTGCTGCTTGAAGATTCTGCCGAAATCCAGGAAAGCGATGTAAAGTATCATAATAAAAGCAGTAAAGCACAGGGCCGGCCTTTATTACAACCCCTGTACACAATTGAAGACGCCAAAAATTGTTTGAACAGGTTTTACGAGCAAGCGTATAATCAATGGTTTGATGTAATTGAAGGTGTTCAGGCTATGTTCACCGATGCCGGACATATTTTAGGCAGTGCTTGTGTGCATGTTCGTATTAAAGAAAACGGTGACACGCAGCAAATAACTTTTAGCGGTGATGTTGGCCGTTACCGCGATGTAATCCTGAAATCACCACAAACATTTCCGCAGTCTGATTATATTATTATGGAATCAACTTATGGAAACAGCTTGCATGAGGATGTGCATACTTCCGTTGATATGCTACTTTCCTGGATTGAAAAAACCTGTCTTCAAAAGAAAGGAAAACTTATTATACCTGCATTCAGTCTTGGAAGAACGCAGGAAATTTTATACGCATTTAATCAGCTTGAATTAGAAAACCGTTTACCCAAACTCGATTATTTTTTAGATAGTCCTTTAAGTACTTCGATTACTGATGTCATAAAAAAATATCCGCAGTATTTTAATAAAACCATTCAAAGAGTAATGGAAATGGACAGCGATCCTTTCCAGTTTAATGGTTTGCGCTATATTAAATCGGTTGAAGAATCTAAAATGCTCAACTATCGCAACGAACCTTGCGTAATCATTTCTGCAAGCGGAATGGCGGAAGCCGGAAGGGTGAAGCACCATATCAGCAACAACATCGAAAATAGTCGCAATGCTATTTTGATGACAGGTTATTGCGAACCCAATTCATTAGGTGGAAGATTGCTTGCAGGCGCAAAAGAAGTAGGCATATTTGGAATTCAGCACGAGGTGCATGCTGAGATTGGCGGCATTAAAAGTATGAGTGCACACGGCGATTATGAAGATCTTTCTCAATGGCTGGCCTGCCAGGACATTCGGGCCGTAAAAAAATTATTTCTCGTACATGGCGAGTATGATGTACAGGTTGCTTTTAAAGACCGGCTGCTTAAAAAAGGTTTCTTTGATGTAGAGATTCCAGAGCGGCATTATGAAATTGGTTTGGGCTAGTTGTTAAAGAGCTTAACAAAGGTTCGCCCTCATCTGCTGAAGCGCTGATGGTTGCTGCATTAGGGCCATCTTAGTCCGCTAAACTTTCACATCTTATTTAAAACAAATGCATAGTTTTTGACGTATTAGTACTGTACAAAAACAAAGGAGTACAGTATATGAGATACCTAAAATTTTTGAGTGCAGTTGTCATTTCTGGTTTATTGCTGGCCGGTTGTGCAAGTGTTGCTCATGTTGAAAAAGATGATTCCGTAAACTTCAGCAAATACCATACATATACCTGGGTAGAAACAAAGGCTTCAAAGGACGATTCGGTCAAAACAAAAGTTTCTGACCTCACAGAAAGAAAAATCAGGGATGCTGTAAACGCCGAACTGGCAAAAACAGGCTGGACAGAATCGAAAACGAGACCTGATGTATTGATAAGTTATGATGTAATGGTTGAAAGAGGAGTAAAGGATAATACCAATCCTGTTTACTCACAACCTTTTACCCGTTATATCTATAACCCTTACACCCGCCGCTGGATTTCTATTTATTATCCTTCTGAATTTTTGGGATACGACAGGAACCAACGATCTGTGAAGGAAGGAACAGTAACGATCAATGTTATTGATGCTAAAACAGAGAAAACGGTTTGGCAGGGCTGGACTACTGATGAAGTGAACAGTCAGAACCTGACAACTAAAGAAATTCAAAATGCTGTAAAGAGCATCTTCAGAAAATTTGACATAGCAAAGAATTAAGGATTTGCTAATAATGTTGAATCCCGTCTCAATAATTTTTG
>JAGIAB010000679.1 GCA_017745135.1 Flavisolibacter sp. | reverse complement strand
AGTGGTTACCGAAATGGTTCTTGCCATGGCTTCAAAAGCCTCGCTATTTACTTTCATTCCAAAATTGCGGGCAAGCATCCACCAAAAAGTTTCTTCCCAATGCGCATTGTTTTCTTCCAGGAATTTGAATACGACAGAAGATTTTCTTGTCAACCGTTCGGCCAGCAATCTTTCTTTCCATGAAAGCCATGTAATTTCCTTCACTTCTGAAACAGCAGTAGCACAGGGAATGAAACTGCTGGCATTCATTAGGGCTGAATAACGGTCGAGTAAAAAATTTGAAATGCGGGATTGCAATTCTAAAACCGGAACAGAAGATTGCGTAAGGTCATTTTCAAAAACCACGTGAAGGATCACATTCTTATAATTGGCATCGGTGCTATGTCCATGCTCATGCCACTGTGAAGCTTTTAAGTGAAGCTCAATTGAACCAACAAGCGTTGTGGTATCTATTTTGATTTGTGCGTTGGTAAAATCAGGTCCCTGGTTGGTATTTAAATTCCCTGGGAAAATGATCTGCAATTTCTCTGCTGCAGTTGTTTGAAGTTCTGATTTATTGAAGTATTGAAACTGCCAGATGTACTGCAAAAGTTTCTCACCTCCTGTGCGGAAAGGTAGCGTTAGATTCAGGTTGTCTTTTCTGGTATGAAAGTTCATCAGGGAAACTTCTGTTGAACTTAAAAAGATTTCTGATGAATTACAAGTTTATTTTATTTGAAATTTTTGAGTGCCTGTACCACCCTGCTAACCGGCAATCCCATTACGTTGTAAAAATCTCCATTGATGCATTTAATTCCCACTACTCCAACCCATTCCTGTATGGCGTAAGCACCGGCCTTATCGTAAGGTTTGTATTTGTCAACATAAAATTCAATCTGGTTTTGAGTGAGTGTATGAAACTCTACATCGGTAGTATCGGCAAATGAAACCTGTTTTTCATTTTGTAAAATGGTAACTCCTGTGATTACTTTATGGTGGCTTCCACTTAACTTATTTAAAATTTGAACAGCATCAGTTCTGTCAACAGGTTTACCAATGATTTCACCATTTAAAACAACTATGGTATCGGCAGCGACTATGATTTTTTCCGCCGCTTTTTTTTGAACGGCTTTAGCCTTTTCGGTGGCGATATGAATTGCAACATCTTCAATAGATAAATTTTCGGGAAAAGATTCATCCGTATTGGCAACGACAATTTCGAAATCTATTTCAGCCCATTCAAGCAATTGCTTTCTTCTTGGCGACTGGGAAGCAAGGATAATATTTGACATGCATTAAAAATAAATACGGAAAAAGATCATAGAGATAATCCCTGTTAACATAATCAACTTACTTAGGTTACTTAGCCGGGAAAAATCTTTCACTGCCGTGGCTTTGGGCAATAAGTAAAGTAAATAAG
>JAGIAB010000678.1 GCA_017745135.1 Flavisolibacter sp. | reverse complement strand
TGGTCCCATCAAACACATTTACACTTTCGAAAACGAATTGATCGCAGAGATGCAAATTGTACCAATCAACTAACTGTGCTTACTTCCTGATTAAAATCCAAGACACAAAGGATACGAGAATTGGGAGTCAAATGAATCTAGGAACAGCATAGCCCATGGATGCAACAAGAATGTGTAAAAGGATGAACCTTTAGCCGTTTAGTTTTTCGGCAATAATATGCAACTCATGTAACCGCTCCTGGTTCACAGAGTAATAAACATTCTTTCCATCTCTTCGTGTCCTGACAATTCCAGGCCCGCGTAGAATAGCAAGATGTTGCGAGGCAACAGATTGTTCTATGCAAAGCGTCGTGTACAAATTTGTCACGTTCATTTCAGAATTTTGGTGCAATAGTCTGAGTATTTGCATGCGCATCTCGTGATTAATGGCTCTGTAAACAAGAGCTGCTTTTTTTACACGTATGTCATCAATAGAAAGCTGGGTTTGTGCTGTAGGCTCAAACATGTTAGTGTTGGTTTCAGTTAAGATAAGAAATCCATGGGGCGGAGCCGTTTTTATCGGTGAAACGGAAAAACAAATCGGTAAATATGGTTGGGTCGATTACTGATAGACAACGTTGAGATCTTACCTTTCATTAAACCATTCTTCATTCACGAAAGACTGAACGGCTGCAAGCTTCACGATGTCAACTTCATGAAGGCTTTGAATTGAAACTTATACTTCCTGCTGGTACTACCGTGCCTGCCTATTCTCTATAAATAGACTGATGTAGTACAGCATAACGAACAGGAGTTGCTCATTAAACGGGAGACTTTAGCCTCCCGTTCCTTCGTTTACAACGTCATCCTGCTTACCGTATTCTTTTTCTTTATTTCCTGTTCCACTGAATAAATGGCTTTGATTGTTTTGATCACAGAATCCGGAGTCACTGAAATCGAATCAATTCCCTGCTCCACTAAAAACTGGGCAAAATCCGGATGATCAGAAGGCCCCTGTCCGCAAATGCCCACTTTCACATCCCATTCCTTTGCTGTTTTAATCAGATCGGAGATCATTCTTTTCACTGCGGGATTTCTTTCATCATACAAATGTGCAACCAGTGAAGAATCTCTATCCAGGCCCAAGGTCAATTGCGTCAAATCATTGGAGCCAATAGAAAAGCCATCAATATGCCTTGCAAATTCCCATGCCATAATAATGTTGGACGGCACTTCCGCCATCAGGTAAAGCTCGAGACCTTCTTTGCCCGGAACCAGCCCATATTCTGCCATCACTTCCTTTACTTTCAAAAGCTCTTCCACAGTTCTGCAAAATGGAATCATCACAACTACATTGCTTAATCCCATTTCTTCCCTTGCTTTTTTTATGGCCTTACAC
>JAGIAB010000677.1 GCA_017745135.1 Flavisolibacter sp. | reverse complement strand
GACAGACCCAGTTCCGTTGTGATTTGCTTTCAAATTATGCTGTAGCTTAGCTCTTTCGCAATAGATTATTAAACGGCTGCCCGTTCACCAATGTTGTGATTTGCTTTCAAATTATGCTGTAGCTTAGCTCTTTCGCAATTCTCTCTTATTCGTTTGCAGGGTTCTCCTAGTTGTGATTTGCTTTCAAATTATGCTGTAGCTTAGCTCTTTCGCAATCTAATTCTTTGAATTTATAGTCGCGATAGGTTGTGATTTGCTTTCAAATTATGCTGTAGCTTAGCTCTTTCGCAATAATGGGGTTGCGAATACCACACCTCAATCAGTTGTGATTTGCTTTCAAATTATGCTGTAGCTTAGCTCTTTCGCAATCTTCGACTTCAAAAGGATCTTTGGCTATGTGTTGTGATTTGCTTTCAAATTATGCTGTAGCTTAGCTCTTTCGCAATGCAAGAAGGCTTCGGGCCGAAGAGATCGTAGTTGTGATTTGCTTTCAAATTATGCTGTAGCTTAGCTCTTTCGCAATCCTATCAGCTCGCTGCCTGGCAGAGCCACGGTTGTGATTTGCTTTCAAATTATGCTGTAGCTTAGCTCTTTCGCAATTTCGTGCCCTTGGCAATAGCGTGGTCGAGGTTGTGATTTGCTTTCAAATTATGCTGTAGCTTAGCTCTTTCGCAATCCACTGGCAACATCGACAAACAAATCCTGTGTTGTGATTTGCTTTCAAATTATGCTGTAGCTTAGCTCTTTCGCATTATGTGAATATTTTTGAATGTCCCTTCCACTGTTGTGATTTGCTTTCAAATTATGCTGTAGCTTAGCTCTTTCGCAATAAGAGCTTTCCATTCATCCGCACTACATCGTTGTGATTTGCTTTCAAATTATGCTGTAGCTTAGCTCTTTCGCAATTGCGAGGAGACTAGCCAAGCATCCTCCACTGTTGTGATTTGCTTTCAAATTATGCTGTAGCTTAGCTCTTTCGCAATTCAGTCGGGGTGGTACCGGTAGCGCTGTAAGTTGTGATTTGCTTTCAAATTATGCTGTAGCTTAGCTCTTTCGCAATTTCGTCATGCTTCAATGTTCCGCGCATGGTTGTGATTTGCTTTCAAATTATGCTGTAGCTTAGCTCTTTCGCAATACGCTCTATTGTGCTGCCAATGGTCTCAGCGTTGTGATTTGCTTTCAAATTATGCTGTAGCTTAGCTCTTTCGCAATACTCCGTATACGCAGTACAACCAATGAACAGTTGTGATTTGCTTTCAAATTATGCTGTAGCTTAGCTCTTTCGCAATTCAAACCCGTCATAAGAAACACCATACTCCGTTGTGATTTGCTTTCAAATTATGCTGTAGCTTAGCTCTTTCGCAATACAAATCGTGTACATTATTGAATACCAATCGTTTGAGCTAAGTATAGGAA
>JAGIAB010000676.1 GCA_017745135.1 Flavisolibacter sp. | reverse complement strand
ACCTCGGAGCGTTTAAAGCCACTCAACATTTGATTGACCAGGGTTGCCGTCGAATCGCTCATATTGCCGGACAACAACATGTTGCCATCTTCAAAAAAAGGTTGAAAGGGTATATGGATTGTTTGCAAGAAAATAAATTACCCATTGACAAATCTTTAATCAAATATGGAAAGGTAACCATTCAGTCGGGCATGGAATGCATGAATGAATTATTGCAACAACCGCAACCTCCTGACGGTGTGTTTGCCGTTGAAGATTTTACAGCATTAGGAGCAATGCAATCCTTAAAAAATTTCAACAAAAAAATTCCGGATGAAGTAGCGCTGATTGGATTTGCCAACGAAGCTTTTGGAAAATATATTACTCCTTCACTTTCTACAGTAGACCAGCAAACTATTAAAATGGGCGAAGAAGCTGCCCATTTGTTTTTTGAATTAGCAGGCACAAAATCTTATTACACTTCAAATCCTCGAAAAACAATTTTAGAACCGGTACTTATTTACAGGGAATCAAGTTTGCGAAAGAAAAATGGATCGGAATAATCCTTGAAGAACCAGGAAGTCAAAAGCGATTCAAACTTCATTTCTTAATTAAACTGCAAACAATGAAAAAGAAACGATTGCTTTATCGGAGTGCGGGTTTATTCTTTGCACTGGTACTAAGCTTGTCCATTTTTGCTCAACAAAACATCAGGGGAGTATTGAGAACGCCAACCGGCGAGCCTTTGATTGGTGCTACCGTTGCAGTAAAAGGTTCTACCACTTCCACAACTACCAATTCAAACGGTGAATTTACCATCAATGCACCGGTGGGAAGCACACTGGTAATAAGTTATATCGGTTATACAACCCAGGAAGTTACTGTAACGGATACGAATCTGATTAATGTGCAAATGCAAACATCCAACCAGGAATTGCAGGCAGTAGTCATCGGTTATCAAACGGTAAGGAGAAGAGATTTAACCGGCGCTACCGGCGTTATCAACATGACTAATGCAAACAGGGTAACTGCACAATCGGTGGGCGAAGCTATACAGGGATTGGTGCCAGGAGTTACTGTGAGAAATGGAGGACGCCCCGGCGCTGAATCCACCATCGAAATAAGAGGTGTTTCCAACTTCGGTGTATCAAGACCGTTGTTTGTGATTGATGGAATGCTTGCTGATGCAAACGTTACGGTTAACCCGGATGATATTGCTTCCATACAGGTGTTAAAAGATGCGTCTGCAGCGGCTATTTATGGTTCACGTGCAGGTAATGGAGTTGTTATCATCACAACGAAGAAAGGTAAAGAAGGTCCTGCAAAAATTAGCTTCTCTGCCCGCTATGGTATTCAGCAAATCCCGAAGAAATGGGATGTGATGAATGCTTCTCAGTTTTTAGCTACGATAAAACAGCAATTTCAAAACTCAGGAGCTGCATTACCT
>JAGIAB010000675.1 GCA_017745135.1 Flavisolibacter sp. | reverse complement strand
ATAAGCATGTGCCAACAATATGGTGAGCTTGTTTACTACTGACTATAACGAAATACTGGACGATCCGGAGATCAATTTAATTGTTGAATTGATTGATGATGCAGACGAAGCGTATAAAATTGTAACCACTGCATTCAAGAAAAAGAAATCAGTAGTGAGCGCCAATAAAAAATTAATTGCCGAACATTTAGCGGAGTTGATCTTTCTTCAGCAGGAACATGATGTTTCATTTTTGTATGAAGCTGCAGTTTGTGGCAGTATTCCCATCATTCGCAATCTGGAAGAATATTACGACAATGATTTGTTGCAAAGCATTTCAGGCATTGTAAACGGTTCTACCAATTACATTCTTACAAAAATTGGAGAAGGATTGACTTACAAAGAAGCTTTGTTGCAGGCGCAGCAATTGGGCTTTGCTGAAAGCAATCCAAAACTGGATGTGGAAGGCATCGATGCTGTAAACAAGCTCACCATATTGTTGGCACATGCTTATGGTGTTGTTTCAAAACCTGGAGATCTCATTCATATCGGCATTACCCGTTTGCAGGGAGCAGATGCGGGTTATGCTAAAGAAAAAAATTATGAGATCAAATTAACTGCTCAAACCATAAAACTTTCCAATGGCAAAGTAGCCGCATTTGTGTTACCACAATTTATAAAAAACGACAGCCAGTTGTTTAATGTAAAGAATGAATACAATGGTGTGGTCATAGAAAGTAAACTCGCCGATAAGCAATTCCTGTATGGAAAAGGTGCCGGACGTTATCCAACTTCATCTGCAGTGATCAGTGATATTTCGGCACTAACTTACGATTACAGATACGAGTACAAGAAGATCAGCAGGCAAGAGCAATATGTGTTAACGCACAATTATTTTTTGAGAGTGTATGTAAGCTTCAACGATTGGGCCGAAGTGGATCGCCGGGATTTTGAACAGGTGTTTGAATTTCATAGTACGGAAGAAAGGCAATATATCACCGGATTGATACAGGTTGACAAATTAAGAAATGTCAAATGGTTTAATGATCCATCGGTATCAATCATTCTTTTACCCCAGGCCGTGATTGAAAAAGAAGATGTGGAGACACGGGCTCTGAAGAAAGTGAGCTTGCATTTGGCTGGTGTCAATTAAAATTGTGAGGGGGCGTGGATTAAAAGGAGTTGTCACAGAGTGCCACGAAACTGGAGTTGTTGGTGCAGCCACAGCACAAAAGTTAAGAGAAACATCCAACAACGGCGTAAAATGTTGAAACCGCTTGTTGTGTGCAGTGTTATCCACTAAGTTACACTTTCAGCCTTCATATTAGAAACTACATAACCTACCCTATAATTTTATATCAAATCGCCCAGACTTTATTGAAATCTTATCAGAAGAGTTATTTACATTTTCTAAGGTACCTTCAAAAGTGCCAGCAAGAATAGCATTGGATGCATCATAC
>JAGIAB010000674.1 GCA_017745135.1 Flavisolibacter sp. | reverse complement strand
TATTCAACACAATTGAAGCGTCATTACTGAAAACAAGTTTCTTTTGTTGCGAGTTCCACCTCACCCTCTAACTCCCTGTTCATCGAAGATGGAGAGGGAAGCCGTGCACAGCCCTTGCTTATACAACGATTCTTACTATTATCAATGATTCATTTATTCGTCGGTCGTAATGTTCGGCTCCTACGGAGCTCTGGAGCATCTTCACTATTGTGTCATTCTACTAACATTTCGTCCCTCCGTAGGCTCTCTGTCAGCGATGACACTTGCATCATGCTTAATAAAGTTCAGAACGTAGAAGTGAGTGACACAACGAACGATGATAGTAGTAATCTGCTTAACTACACAATCATCACCTCTTATTTAAAAAACTCATTCAAATAAAGTACACGCTCTAACTTCATTCTGACCTCTGACCTCATACTTCTGACCTCTTTCCTTTAAAGAACTGTCGAATCAAAGAAGCCTCTCCGGCCTTCCCGATAGCTATCGGGATCCCCCACCGGGGGACAGGGGGCCCTGATAGAATGTCCTCGGGACGCCATGCAGGGATGGAAACATTTCATTCCCACAGAAAAAAAAATTGAATATATCAATTCTTTGCTCCAGGTTGGTTTTGATACCATTGATTTTGGAAGTTTTGTTTCTCCAAAAGCAGTTCCACAAATGGCCGACACGAAGGATGTTGTTGAACAGTTGAAAATCGGAAGTTCAAAGTCAAAACTGTTAGCGATTGCAGCTAATGTAAGAGGAGCAGAAGAAGCAACGGCTTATGATGAAATTCATTATTTGGGATTTCCCTTTTCTATTTCTCCAACATTTCAACTACGGAATACCAATAGTACAATTGAAGAAAGTTTGGTTAGGGTAGAAGAGATTCAAAACCTGTGTTTGAAAAACAGTAAACAATTAGTGATTTACTTAAGCATGGGTTTTGGCAATCCGTATGGCGATGAATACAACGAAGAAACTTTATTGAAGTGGGCAGATGAAATGGTAAAGAGAGAAATAAAAATTATTTCCTTAGCCGATACGGTTGGTTTGGCAACCCCGCAACAAATTTCTTTTGCATTGAAGTCCTTAATTCCTAAATATCCTGATACAACTATTGGTGTTCATCTTCATTCCACACCAAACAATTGGGAAGAAAAACTAAGAGCTGCAGTCGATGCCGGATGCAGGCGTTTTGACGGGGCATTAAAAGGCATTGGCGGCTGTCCAATGGCACAGGATGATTTAGTTGGCAATATGAACACTGAACTGATCATTTCGTATTTGGAAGGAAGGGATTTAATCAGCAGTTTAGACAAGGACGCTTTGCAAAAATGCTTGCAACTAGCCTCTGAAATATTCGTATAATTCTTGTTTTAAAATTCGTGTTCTTCGTGCAATGAAATTTCATTTTGAGTTTGATATAAAAAAACCTGCGCAACCCATCACCCATAAAGACCAGTTATTGC
>JAGIAB010000673.1 GCA_017745135.1 Flavisolibacter sp. | reverse complement strand
TTTTTCATCTGCGCCATAAACAGCCAAACAGCAATTAGCTCCCATTTCAAACTTTCCCGGTATATCAACATCTTTAACAATTTTGTTTTGAAACACAAAAGTGCAGTAAATGCCGCGTTCCTTTAAACGATCTATGGCCGTAACCGGAGCATGGGCCTTTCCTGAGATCAGACGAAATCTAAAATCGATTTCATCCACTTCCTGCACCAAAATGGCACAGGTATCATCGCTAAAAAACTCAAAAGTTCCGCCCGTTAAAAGAGTTCCGTCAAAATCAGACGGAATCTTATTGTCTGGCATTAAAGCAATATTTTCCGAAGTAAAAAATTGTATACGCAACGGCGAGGGTTTAGAAGGTGATGGATATAGCTTTACCAAGGTAAAAAACTATCCGGATCAAAATGAAACTATCTGGTGAAATGCCGTATTCCCGTGGTCAACGTCTTTCTCCGACACCAGCGCAGCATTGTGAAAACAAATAATCCCGAATTCAAATCTTTTACTCCCGATTTAAAAGCCCATTCCAGAAAGTAAAAAATACATTTACCTTGCAGCTTAGCGAGGCAAACCCTCTTTCCGGGCCAGATCTAATAACTGCGAATAAAACGATTGCATAAATAAAGAGGCAACCCAAAAACCACCTCCTTATGACATTTTTCAACGATGATCCCATTTGAGTTTATTGTACCAAAAGCTGCAACACCTTTTCTTTGTAAAAGTGCAACGATTCCCCTGACACAGGAAATACGGCTCCCCTATTCGAACTGCCGGCTCCAGCAATGGACGCTTAACGGAACAAATTATATACTGGAACAATCCTACGAAAATAACGGCTCGCTGGTGACGCTTCTCACAATAGTAGTGTCAAATTTCTCGTTAATTAAAATTAATTGCCTCCAGTCCTTTTCATCACTACTGTATACATTAAAGGGCAGTTGTTTCGCCAATTTAAGAGGATACGGTTGCCTTCCTTTATTTACAGACAACTATACATTGCAGTATGTTCCCAAGGGAACGCACAAAGTATTGTTTTCTCCAGGTACTTATCATTATCTATACGTCAATCCCGGTCAGCAAATAAATTTACTTGCTCCCCACGACGCCGGCATCGGGAAAATCATTGCTTTAGAAAAGGATATTCATGAAGATGGGAAATTAGCCAACCGGCTCCCCATTGACCCAACGGTAAAAGGTTTTATTGACCAGTTACTTTCTTTAAAAGACAATACTGCAGAATTACCTTTCACTGTTTCTTCAATTGTCACGAGCTTATTGTTTCAATATTATAAACAACTGCATCAGCCTGAGCGAAATGACGGAGCCAACTTCAGGGCAACACTAAATGCTTACTTAGCCAACCATATAGAGCTGCCGGTAAACGAAATTATCAAAAACCTAAAGAGCCACTTTTTCATAGAAGGCCGGCCATTGCGAATGTACTGGAAGAAATCCTCCCC
>JAGIAB010000672.1 GCA_017745135.1 Flavisolibacter sp. | reverse complement strand
GTGCAAAATGAAGATTCAGAAAATAGTTATGCAGTTCAATATACATAGCTGAATCCTGATCGATCAACCCGGAAAGAATTACAAAAACTTCCGACTGATCAAGTGCAAACTCATAACAAATCTTGAGAAGGTAATAAACCACATCCAGCGGAGTTTTGTAGGGATACACCTGTGCTAATTGCACCTGTTTGTTTTTTTTAACCAACACTCTGAAATGCTGAGTGGTAAAATGCACATCGATCTGGTTCGTTGCTATAAAACCATTAAAAACTTTAAGCGATGGCGTATACGCATGAACAAATTCAGCAAAACGAAATCTTTCTTTTATCAGGTTAAAAATAGAAACCGGAAGTGCATAAGTGACACACATTTGCCATTCATTTACTTCGTCCTTCAAATATTTTAGAGAAGGAGAATCATGAATCACATTCAATAAAATGTAATCGTTTTTATGTCCCTGCTTTGGAGTGAGCAATGACTGAGGAAAAGCAGAACAGATCATAATCTGTTCACAATTTTCCTTTTTTAAATCATCCAGCAGATGAGCTATTTTTTCTTCAGCTTCTGCCTCATCGAAAGTCAGGTACCGGATTTGATGAAACGTTCGCTCTTTTCCTTTTAACAAGGCATGGCAGCAATAACCTTCACCAATTTCAAGAAGCAAAATATCACAACCTGCATTCGCATCTCCTATCGTAAAAACTGTTTTCAACAATTCTATTTTTTGCAAAGTAAAAGGATTACACGAATTAGAACGAATTACACGAATTTCCCAAAAATCAGCTTTGGAATTAATATTTCCGCAACTCTTTACGATTTATGTATCGTTTCATTGCTGTTTGGCAATAATTTGTGTAATTCGTGCCTTTAATTTGCGTAGTCAATGGCTGATGGGTTACGGGTTGAGATTTCCTATAGACAAATCGTGAAGATTGCAGCGCCAATAGCGCTGGCTTTGTTTGTACCTCAACTGAACTTAGTTATAAACAGTATTTTTCTTGGTCATCACAGCGAGGAGTCATTAGCTGTTGCTGCATTGACCGGAGTATATTATTTGGTTTTTGCTGCTCTGGGTTTTGGTCTGAATAACGGTCTTCAAACACTGATCTCGAGAAGAGCCGGCGAAAACCGGCCGGAAGAGATCGGAAAAATTTTCACCCAGGGAATTTTCATCGCTTTTATTATTGCTGCTTTGGGAATTATAGTAACCCAGACTATTACTCCGCCCATTTTAAAAGCATTTCTGTCTGACGAACAGGCCAATAAGTCAATCGATTTTTTGCGCATCCGTATTTGGGGCCTACCATTTTTGTATGTGTATCAATTAAGAAATGCTTTGCTAGTTGGCATTAATCAGAGCAAGTACCTGATAGCCGGCACATTGGCTGAAACTATTGCCAATGTATTCTTTGACTACACATTGATTTTTGGAAAACTGGGTTTCCCTGAAATGGGTTTCAATGGTGCTGCTGTAGGT
>JAGIAB010000671.1 GCA_017745135.1 Flavisolibacter sp. | reverse complement strand
ACACACAATAGCAGCTCTGCCCTTACCGGAGAGATAACTAAGAGCATGCAATACAAAAGCAAAATCTGCTTTTGATTTAGGAGCAAGAACTCCGGCAGGAGCAAAACGGTCATCATTGATCAGCGTAGGATCATCGGAACCAATCCAGTATACTGAATAAGGGGGATTTGAAACAATGGCATCAAAAGGCTTCTCATCTACAAAATGTGGATCTATAAGCGTATTACCCAGCGCAATATTAAACTTGTCGTAGTTGATATTGTGCAAGAACATATTCATGCGGGCAAGGTTATACGTGGTGTGGTTTATCTCCTGACCAAAGAAACCTTCCTCAATTATATGATTATCAAAATGCTTTTTTGCCTGAAGAAGTAATGAACCGGAACCTGCAGCAGGGTCATATATTTTATTAACTGTTTTCTGCTTATGCATCGCAAGTTGTGCAATAAGCTTAGACACATTCTGAGGTGTAAAGAATTCGCCTCCGGATTTCCCGGCATTGGCGGCATAGTTGGAAATAAGGAATTCATAAGCGTCTCCAAAAAGGTCGATCTGGTTATCTTCAAAATTCCCAAAATTCAGCTCTTCAACACCTTTTAGAACGGCTGCTAAACGGCTGTTCTTGTTTTCAACGGTATTACCCAATCTTGTACTGGTAGTGTCAAAATCGGCAAACAATCCTTTGATATCTTCTTCTGATGGATAACCATTCGCAGAGTTTTCAATAGAATCAAAAATCGCTTTTAAGTCTGTATTGAGATTGGTATTGGTATTGGCTGTTTTGGCGACATTTACAAAAAGCTGACTGGGATAAATAAAATACCCTTTAGTTTTAATAGCATCTTCTTTTATTTCTGGCGTAATTACATTATCCGATAAATTTGGATAGTCAATGCTATCATCACCACCTTCAATGTAATTGGTAAAATTTTCACTGATGAACCGATAGAACAATGTTCCAAGTACAAACTGTTTAAAATCCCATCCATCTACAGAGCCACGCACATCATTGGCTATTTTCCATATTTTGGCTTGTAATTCAGCTCTTTGATTTATGCTTGTCATTTAATATGTTATGTCGTTATTTCTTAATAGGTGTTAATAATCTCTTTTCCAGGTTTACAAATGGACTTCTTTCTTTAGTTCTTTTAATGCTGTTTTCAATGCCTCGCTTGCCTGCGGTTCGTTTCTGACTAAATCTATTATCTGGTCCGCCAGCCAAATTCTTAATAAATCAGGTAGGTTGGCATGTAGTAAAGAAGCCAACTGCTCCACTTGCTCTCGTTTTGCTTTACGTTCTCCACGTTCAATTTTACTGAACATGGGAGTGTCTATTTCAAGAGTAGCGGCTAATTGCCGTTGCAATAGCCCCTGACCTTCTCTTAGTTCTCTGATCCTTTCACCAAATTGCATGACCTGCTATTTTATGACTTGTCAAATTTTGGCTAATATAAAAAAAAGAAAACAATACTTAGCATTATAGG
>JAGIAB010000670.1 GCA_017745135.1 Flavisolibacter sp. | reverse complement strand
ACTCATGGCATTTTTTACATGCCCTTCTGCAAACTCTGTTGGCTTTCTTACATCAAGCACCACTAAATTTTCATCAAAAGGAATGTCCATCGCTAATTCATCAGCTTCTACATTGATGATCATGTCAATCTCTTCACCTGCTTTCTTCCATGCTTCAAAACCGCCATCCACATAACCGATCACATTATTAAAACCGACTCTTGCCAGGCGAATGATGGCTTCTTTTTCCTTACCTACTTCAGTAACAATAATCATCGGTTGTTGAAATGGCAAAAGGCTTCCGGCCCACTCAGCAAAACGGCCTTCCAAACCAATGGAAACAGAACCTGGAATAAAACCATTTGTAAATGCTTCTTCGTTGCGGGTATCTAATATCAAAATTTCATCAGCCATCGCCTTTTTTACTTCTTCAACAGACAACGGTTTCAGACTTTTTTCTAAAACAGCGTCCAGACTTTCATAACCTTCTTTATTAATTTTTGCATTGATGGGGAAATATTGGGGCGGGGCTACCAGGCCTTCAGTAACTACCCGTACAAAATCTTTTTTATTTCCTGCCTTTAAAGCATAGTTGGTTTGCTTTTCTTCGCCTATCGTACTTGATGTGTAAGGTCCAAGGTTTTTTCCGCAGGCGCTACCCGGCCCGTGAGCCGGATAAACAATCACATCATCGGCCAAAGGAATAATTTTCTTTTGAAGACTTTCGTACATCATACCTGCAAGATCTTCCATGCTTAGCTCCTCACCTTTCTGAGCCAAATCCGGGCGGCCTACATCGCCTACAAATAAAGTATCGCCTGTAAATACACAGTAATCTTTGCCATTTTCATCTTTTAACAAGTAACAGGACGATTCTAAAGTGTGTCCTGGAGTATGTAATACTTCAATAGTAATATTTCCTAACTGGAATTTTTCTCCGTCTTTTGCTACGTGAACATCAAAACTGGTTTCGGTATCCGGACCGTAAACGATGGTTGCACCAGTTGCCTTTGCAAGATCGATATGACCACTGACGAAGTCGGCGTGAAAATGTGTTTCGAAAATATATTTGATCGTTGCTTTTCTTTCTGCAGCAAGCTCAAGATAAACTTCAATATCTCTTAATGGATCTACAATTGCAGCCTCACCATTATCTTCTACATAGTAAGCTGCTTCACTTAAACAGCCCGTATATAGTTGCTTAATGAACATAAAAAAATCTTTGGCGACAAAATTACTTCATTTGTAACCAAAGATTTTGACAGTAAGTTCAGCGAGCTATTTTAACAATTCGTGTACAATGTTATGTACCTGGTCGAGACGGGTATAATTCACTGAATAAAAAATGAATTTACCATCACGCAATGTATTCACAAATCCTGCCTTACGTAAAATAGCTAAGTGCTGAGAAGCTACTGATTGCTCCAACCTGAGCTTTACATAAATTTCGGTAACAGTCATCTTCCCATTCTGGTGAATCAACTTCATGATCTGCTGTCGAAGTTTGTGAT
>JAGIAB010000066.1 GCA_017745135.1 Flavisolibacter sp. | reverse complement strand
AATTGAAAAAAATTCAGCCTCATTCTTTATCTTGAACACCTGAATGGAGTTAAACAAATCATCTCAATGAAAAAACTATCATCATTAATCCTGCTTGTTGTTTTAGTATTGTCAGTAACGCCAGTTGTTCTATCCTGGCAAAACAATAAAAAGAAAGAAAGAGAATTTCACCAGCTTACGGTTTATCATTTCAGCACCGCTGCACAGGAAAAAATGCTGGATGCCTATTTTCAAAATGCATTAATACCGGCATTACACAAAGCAGGTATCAAAAATGTTGGTGTGTTCAAGTCATTGGCTAATGATACCATTGTTGATAAACTGGCATACGTTTTCATCCCGCTGCGTTCGTTAAATGATGTAGTAAAACTTAAAGAGCGATTGAAAAAAGATGCACAATACAACAGTGCTGCTGCAGATTTTTTAAATGCCAACTATAAAACTCCGGCTTATAAAAGAGCAGAAACCATCGTATTGCATGCATTTGAATTAGCGCCTCAAATGCAACTGCCTTCCTTGCAGTCGGCTAAGCGAAACCGTGTATATGAATTGCGCAGTTATGAAAGTGCAACCGAAAAGAAGTTAGAAAGCAAGGTGAAAATGTTTAACCAGGGAGATGAGATCGGGCTTTTTAAACGACTCAACTTCAATGCTGTTTTTTACAGCGAAGTGGTAGCCGGCAGTAAAATGCCTAACCTTATGTACATGACCTGTTTTGAAAACATGCAGGAAAGAGATGCGCACTGGAAAGCATTTTTTGCTGATAGTGCCTGGAAAAAACTGACGGCAATGGAAGAGTACAAGAATAATGTTTCCCGCTCTGAGATCAGTTTTTTGTACCCCACAGACTATTCTGATTTTTAGCGCTAACGGGCCTCAGCATTATGTACTGAACCGGCGAACAACATGGTTTCGCCGGTAAACGCCTTTTCCTTCTAGGATAGCACGCCTGTTGCTCCTTTTAGTTTTGAATAACGAAAATCATCAACCATGAAAGCAGCAACAGAAAGAAAGATCATTCGTTGGCTACACATAATCGCAAGCATTCCCATTATAGGATTTATTTATGGCCCTGTAAGAAATTTTCCGAATGCAGTACATGCTATTCAATGGATATTATTTCCGCTAATTGTTTTATCAGGACTTTGGTTGTGGAAGGGACACCTGGTAAAGAAATGGTTCAAAAGAAAAAAACTGAATAAAACATTGCGGTCCTCAATTGCTGTGTTTTCATAAACAATCTTTCCTCACTGCTCCGATTGGCGTTTGCATATCGTTTGATTTTATTGTTTTGATTCCTGCAAGTTTTTCATGGCGTTTGCATATCGCTTGCCCAATTTCCTTGCTGATGGTGTATCAAAATGAAGATGATCGCCTTTGTCTGTAAGATCTTTTGCCGAAACAACAGCCGTATTCGGAACCTGTTGAGGCAATTGATGAATGACCTTATTGATAAAATCATCTTTAATGAAATAGCCAATTTCTCCCGCTACGAAAGGAACATGGGGTTGATGCAGTTCATTACGAAGGCGATTGATTAGGGTTTTGAGTTTTTCCGGGTACAAGGGTGCATGTATGGAATCATTATCCGATTCACCCTGGTGCCAGAGAATTCCTTTCAACACACCTTGTTGCATAGCCAGTGCAACTCTTTTCATGGCATCATCATAAGGATAGAAGTTGGGTGCGTAGAAAGCACCAGGCTCCCATACGCTTATTGGTGAACCACCAACGGCACAAGGGATCAACCCGATCTTAATTTTTTTGTTATTACCTAACATTTCCTTTGCAAAACTGATGGCAGGACCTACTCCGATGATCGCAGGCTTATCAAAATGAACAGGATCAGTAGCAGGTACCCAACGATTGTTGGAATCCAGCATCAGTATTTGTGGATTTTGTTGTTTGCTTTCAGCATCCGGCACACCTCTGCCTGCCATGTTTGACTGACCAATGAGTAAGTACAAATGAAAATTACTATCCGGTTTTTCCTGTGCCTGTGCCATTGTTGAAATTATCAATAAACAAATGACGCGAAGGATTTTCATTTTTTTATTTTGGATAGATCAAATAAACTGTTTTTTTATTAAAGCCAATGGAAAGTTGTAATCACAGTTTGCATTATCCTAAACCGAAAAAATAAAAAAAGCGGCTGTTGGATAACAGCCGCCCCTCTTACTAAGAAAACAAATGTAGTGTCTATGAGAAAAGACAAAACTATTATGAATAAGAGATCATGTTTTTACAATAACATCTTTTTAACCTCACCAGGTTTTGTGTAAAGCCTGTTTTAATTCTCAACCAAAGGCACTTTCCTTGCAACCTCGTTAATGACTTCGCCCAAAATATCTACCACTTCCTGCTGAATCACTCCAATCTGTTCTATTTCATCTCCTGCTCTCCAGCGATTGCCTTCTTGTATAAGAGTCAAACGTTGAGTGCCTTTCCCTGATTGAAGTAATACATCATAACTGCCGGTAAGCAATCCTTCCCATGAAATGGTTTCAGCCAAAGCTGCTTTGTAAAAAATATTGTTGTGCATGAAGCTGGTTGTAAAAACCAGGTAATCGGTAACACCTGGCCTGCCGCTAACAAGTTGGAAGTCCATAAAGGTTTTGTTTAGATTATAAGTTAGCCAAAAACTCTCTTTTCTTAACTCCTGAGTTTATGAGCGGATTGATTTTTATACAAGGTTTGATTTTTCATCGATTACTGTTAACAAGCTCTGATTCTCTTGATCTATGTCATCGTTATTTCTTATCGTACCTCAATTGAAAGCCCCAATCCATAATAGTAGCTTTGTATACGAGAGGTAATTATGGAAAACAAAATTTTAGGCATACATCATATTACAGCCATTGCAGGCGATGCCCAGCGCAATTATGATTTTTATACAAAAGTTCTTGGAGTTCGATTAGTAAAGAAAACGGTAAACTTTGATGATCCGGGTACTTACCATTTTTATTATGGCGATGAAATAGGAAGTCCCGGTTCAATCCTAACCTTCTTTCCCTGGGAAAACATTCAAAGGGGTCGTATTGGAACAGGTATGGCAACAGAAATTGGTTATTCGGTTCCCAAAGGAAGTTTAGAGTTTTGGAACAATCGTTTTAAAGAAGCCAAAGTAAAACATGGAGAGGCAGCTGAACGCTTTGGCGAATCCTATCTTTCTTTTGAAGATCCTGATGGTTTATTGTTGAATTTGATTGCAACCAATGCAGAAGACAACCGCAAACCCTGGACAACAACTGATGTAAAAGAAGATGCTGCCACCAAGGGATTTCACAGTGTTGTTCTTACTGTGCGAAAAGTGGAGCCAACAGCAAAAGTGCTCACCGATATTTTCGGATACAAATTTTTAACGCAGGAAGGGAACCGTTATCGTTTTGTTACCGATGCAAATGCCACAGCAAATATTGTTGACATTGTGGAAGAGCCCAACGGTAATTATGGACACAATGCCGGTGGAACCAATCACCATGTGGCTTTTCGTGCGAAAGATGATAAGCTGATGATGGAGTTCCGTGAAAAAGTACAGAGTGCAGGATTGAACATTACTGAAAAGATCGACAGGAATTATTTCTATTCGCTTTACTTCCGTGAGCCCGGAGGTGTGTTGTTTGAAATTGCTTCAGACAATCCTGGATTTGTTACTGATGAACCGGTAAGTGAATTGGGCACGCATTTGATGTTGCCTTCTCAATACGAAGGTTACAGAAGCAGGATAGAAGAATGGCTGCCTGTATTGAATCAGTAACTCGTTTAATGATAAAATATTCTTGTAAACAAATATTACTTTCTCCATCCGGGATGGAGAAAGTATGGGAGTGAGTTATGCATACAAAAAAAATTATTTCAGCGGGAAAGGAATTAACTAAAGACAGTAAAGTGTTAATCATGCTTCATGGAAGAGGCGGCAGTGCAGAAGATATCCTTTCGCTTTCTTCTTATTTGAACGTAAATGATTTTACACTGTTAGCCCCACAGGCAACAAACAATACCTGGTATCCTTATTCTTTTTTAGCTCCGCCATCTGAAAACGAACCCTGGCTTTCTTCTGCTTTGGATCTTTTGAAACAATTGTTAGAAGAACTAAAAACTAAAGGCGTTGCAACTGAACATATTTTCTTTCTTGGTTTTTCGCAAGGTGCTTGTTTAGCACTGGAATTTGTTACACGCAACGCAGATAAGTATGGCGGCGTAGTTGCGTTTACAGGAGGTTTGATTGGTGATAAAATTTACAATGAAAATTACAAAGGTGATTTTCAAAATACTCCCATTTTCATTGGAAGCAGCGATCCCGATGCTCATGTTCCTGTTGAAAGGGTGTATGCAACCACCAACATTTTAAAGGATAGAAATGCAGATGTTACTGAAAAAATTTATCTCAACATGGGGCATACGATCAACCAGGATGAAATTGACAATGTCAACAAAATCGTTTTTGGAAATGTAAGAACTAAATAAAAAAAGCGTCCTTAAATTGGACGCTTTTTACTAATCATTCTCCTGAATTTATTTGTTCTTGTTTTTTTCGTTACCCGTGTTCCGGATAATTTCATTCGTTGTACCTGATTCTCTTCCTACACCACCGGCATCACTGGTTGTGCCTGTGTACCTGTCAAAGTTGGTATCACTTCTTCCAACACGAATTCGATTTTCTACATTGCGAACACCTGAAACTGATTCAACAATATCCTCTGCACGGCGTTTTTCTTCCCGGCTGTTGACATTGCCTGATAAGATCACTTCATCATTATGAATTTCGATCCGTATGTCGGAAGCATCTACATACTAATCATCTGCAAGACGGTCGGATACATCTTCTCTTATACGATCTTCAGAGCGATGATAATCCTTTGGTCCTTTGCCTTTATGTGGTCCACTCATCTTATCCGTTCTTCTTCTGCGTTCGGCATCGTCATCACCAAACCATGAGCTTACTTCATCTCTTGTGCGGTCCCACCAACCCCTGTTGCGATCGTTATCTCCATAATTATTACCCCAGTCACGATTGCGGTTACCATAATTCCTGTTGGAATATCCACCTGCCATGCCTAATCCTTCACCATAACCCATGCCTCCATAGGATTCATCATAACCGCCGGTATTACCGTAGCCGCCTGTATAATTCCGGCCTAAACCCTGGTTATAATTAGTCCCGGTGTTGCGTCTTCCATAATTCATATTTCTTCTCCAATCTTCCTGCCGCTGATTGCCATAACCTTCGTTTCTTCGACTCCAGTCATCATCACGCCATTGCTGTGATTGATTACCTGTATTTCTCCAGTTTTGGGACCCGCTGCCCCAATTGGATTGATCATAGTTGCTGTCCTGATATCCATAATCGCTGCTGTAGGCGCCACCATAGCCACCCTGGTTTTCCATTTCACGCCCCCTTGCACTATCACCATACTGCCTGTTTCCATAATTTCTCCTGTCGGAGTTTTGGTTGTACTCGTTTCCATAGTTGGCATTACCATAACGATAATCTTCACGATTACGATCTTCATTAAAACGATTGCGGTTTTGTTCCCAATCGTTAGACTGTTGATACTGATTGTTCCAGTTACGATTATTGTCTGCCATAATTTGTTTTTTAAGATTAAAAATGTAGGAGGAATTTCACCACAAAAAGCTTGCCCTTGCTATGGAGTTTTGAATTCAACTATGGAAAATAAATGATAAAGAAAATTAAGGAACAATACTCCTCATTTTGAAAACTGATTGCAATACTTATTCCTTTAGCAACAAATAAATAATAGCTATCCCAAATTGCCGGGATAGCTATTATCGACCTTTATTGTTTCACAATTTTTACCGACTGTTGTATACCGCCAGGCCAAATTACTGTCAGCATGTACACACCTTTTTGCAGGCTGCTCATATCAAGACTGATTGAATTCACACCTTGCGTTAATCCTGCTTCTCTTGCCAGTACAGGAATACCAGATTGATTGGTGAGAATCATTTTCACATTCTGGGTTATTGAAGAGCCAATGCGAATGTTAGCTGTACTGTAAACAAGATTGTCTACATTAAACAAATTGTTATTAGCACAAGCAGAACGAACAACGGGGCTGTATCTTTTTTCACCTCCAATGTTTACCGCAGCCACCCGAAGATCTACATTGCCTAAAGATTTGTTGTAGAGAAAGCTATAGGGGATTGCGCCGGTTTTAAACCTGGTAGCAGGAACAAGACCAACATTGGTCCAGGTTATGCCGCCGTCTGAGCTTTGTTCAATCTCAAAATGATCGGCGTCGTTTTGTTGCTGAATGGTTGTCCAGTTCAATTGAAGTGAATTCAAATCGCATAGTGCCTGGATAGAATTAATGCGAAACGCAAAAGGATCACCACTCGATGAAGTGTATAATCTTTTTCTTTTTGCTGTGGTTGTATCTGTGGAAGTGTTATTGTAGAACAATGGATTATTGGCTTTCATAAAACTGCCATCACCATTGCGAAGCGGGTTGATGCTTACCAGGCGGTCCCGCTCATCGTATTGAGAGTGTGCTGCTATTGCAAAGAGCCCTATGCACATCACTAGTATCATTCTCTTCATGGTCTTCTGTTTTAGTGAATGCCGAACGATTATCTACTGTAAAACCAAACTTGTGCCGATTGTGAAAGGATGACTACTTCTTTTAAGTTTTAAGCAGCTTCTGCAGGGAGATTGAGAAATTGTTTACTCATTAAAGGAGTACTGGTTCTCCGGTCTTTTCGGCTATTTTAATAAATGGTAAGTTCACCACTAAAGTGCACCCTTTACCCGGTGCGGATTTAATATCAACTTTTCCTTCAAATACTTTGGTGCGATTAATAATGTTATTCAGTCCAATACCATTTCTTTTTTCAAACGTGTTAAATCCTTTGCCATTGTCTTTAATTATAAGACTGGTATGCTTATCGGTTTGCGAAAGAATAATAGATACTGTAGTAGCCTTTGCGTGTTTGACCACATTATTTAACTGCTCCTGCGTAATGCGGTAGATCGCTAATTTTTGGTTCATGGGTAATGATGCATAGCAGGACGAATGATCAAATATGATTTTGATTCCCGTTGAATTTGAAATGGTTTCAATTAATGCATAAATGGAATCGATGAGAGATCTTGTTCCAAGAGTTGGCGCAGAAAGGTCATGTGACAGACTGCGGATCTCATTAATGGATTTCATGACCAGTTGCATACTCTTCGAGATGAGTTCTTCTCTTGTTTCGGAATTATGCAAGGCCAGTTCAAGATAAAGTTTCACTGTTGTGAGCACCTGGTTAACATTATCGTGCAATTCATGCCCGATCTCCTCTCTTTCTTTTTCCTGGGCCAGGATAACTTCTTCGGTCACCCGTCGTTCGTGACGTTGTTGTTCTTCCAATAGCTTTTCAGCCATTTTCTTTCGGTGCGATAACACCAGGTATATGGCAAAGGAAAATAACACAACGAGTGTGCTAATAATGATGGTGGACAGTAAATCTCTTTGCTTCCTTATGTAATACCCTTCAAGTACATCTGTTTCTGAACTGCCTACCGTAGCAATAATGGGATAATTTTTAAATTTCCTGTAGCTGAAAAATGTAGGTATTTCCCTGATGGCATCTTTAGCGAAATAAAAACTATCAGGGTTATTGGTTATGTGGCTGAACAAAGGGCTCCTGATGACATCCTCGCCGCTACTTTCAATAGAACCTGTACGGCGGGCATAGGTAATACCATCGGGGGCAATAAGTGAAATGATGTCGAACTGGCGAAGGTTAGCTTGTGCATAAAAAGAAGTGAATGTGGCCGGTTCAATTTGAATGACTACCACTCCTCCAAAACTTCCATCGGCTTTATCGACTCTTCTGCTTAAAACAATAACCGGTTTCCCGATCGTTCTGGATAAAGTTGGTTTACTGATCAATAAGGTATCTACATTATTTTTTAAATGATAAATAAAGTAGTCCCTGTCTGAAAAATCGAGAGTGGCACCGGAATGTATGGAGAGATCAAATGTTTCTATTTTTCCCTCGCTGTTAACAAGGCCTACGCCTTTAAATATATCCCTGTTGACCGCATTGGAATAGAGCAACTCATTTATATCAATCTTGCCTCCCTTCCTTTCATATTCCATTCTTACCAGGTGCAACACGGCATCTGCATTATGAATCGTTCGAATGGTATATTGTTCAAGCGCCACAGCAAGATTGGAGTTTCGTTGAACGGCCGAGGCGATAGTTTCTTCTTTATCAGCTTTATTTTGCTGGTAATAATTCGTCCAGATTACAGCAACAGTGGCCAAACAAAAGATAGCGATGCCGCCAATCAATTTTCCATTTCTTACTTTGAACTGTTTCATAACCGGATATTGAAGGACAAGGCGGGTGCTGTAGGAACCGCAATCACACAAAGCGTATATACGATGGCAGTCATTCTTAGGATAAAGTCTCTCAAAGTAAGAAAAAAACTCTTCGATTAAAGAATAAAAAGACTAAGGGAAATACTTATAGAACCGATTTAGAGTTAAAATTATCATCAGGAATGTTTCGCTCTTTTTTCTCCTGTTTCGCTTTCGGATAAACGTTTTTGACTGTATTCGGCACCGGGAAATCATCACTTAGGGAATGCCCGTAATTATTTTTGTTCGGCCAATTCTTTCACCTTTTCCAACGCTTTAGGCCATGTTTCAAAAAAGTAGTCTTTGTACTCTTCGACTGTGTCGATATCAACCCTGAGCTCTGTTTTACCTTCTAAGGCCTTTAGTGTATAATTTTCCAGGGCGCCTGCCCATCCTTTTGTTTTTGAACTATCCAGCTCCTCTACTCCATTGTTTACCACGCCTATATGTTTAAACGACATGAATTGGTTTTGTTTTTTTTCAGCGATAATGGAAACCATTCCTTGTCCTTTCCCATCCAAAAACAGAGCCTTGCTTCCTTCGTTCCAGTCCGTTTCCACTCTTGAACTTTCGGAAAATACAGATGTCCATTGCGGGTACGACTCGTCGCCCCAAAGAATATTCCATACTTTTTCTGCCGGTGTGTTGATTAAAACTTTGAATTCCATTTTTTGCATAACTAAAAGTTTTGAGTTATTGACCGGATAAATGCTGCGGAAGCAGGTCGCCTAAAATCGCATTCCATCCTTCTACAAAATTTGTCTTCGCATAATTTCCATCCTGCGGCAGTTTTTCCAAACCTTCATGCGTCAGGCGGAGTTTTGTTTTGTCTCCTTGTGGAAATAATTCAAAAGTTACATAAGTATCGCCCGGAACATTTTCATAAGACCACAACCACTTCATCTTTTTTTCAACTTCCACTTCCAGCACTTTGCACAAGTGCAAAAATTTATCACCGTCCTTTTCTCCGTAAAATTGAAATTCAAATCCCTCTTCTGGTTTGAAGGCTTCCATTTCAAAACACCATTGTTTTAATTCGTCTTTGTCGGTTAATGCCTGCCATACTCTTGACGCAGGTGCATCCAGGATTACTTCTTTTACCAGGGGTTCTGCCAGGTTTTGATGTTGTTCCATATCGATTAATTGAATTATTTTTTGGTTTTAGTTTTAGCAAGAAAACTTTGAAGGTTGTTTAACTTCTTACCCCAAAACTGGCCGTATTGCTCCACCCATCGGGATACTTCTTTAAGCTTGTGTAACTGAACATCACAATACCGCTCCCTTCCTTCCTGGCGAACGATGATCAATCCACACTCGGTAAGGACTTTTATATGTTTGGAAATGGCAGGGCGGCTGACATTAAAATTATCAGCAACAGCATTCAGGTTAAGCGATCCCTTTGCTAAAAGATGAATGATCTGTCGCCTTGTAGGATCCGCTATTGCCTGGAACACATCCCGTCTTGCCTCCATATTATGAAACCATTTGGTTACGAATTTAGCAGGAAATATTTTGGTTGCACAAATTATTTTTAACGAGGTATACAGGAAAAATTCCACGATGGGACAAATCAAGTGCATTAACTCATCAGAAAATTGGTAAGCAACGCTATCATTTGAATAAATAACTTAGCCGCATCCAAAGCATGGAACATGAATGCAGCTAACCTTAACCACCTCTTCATGCAGGCCCCCGTTGCAATTTGCATTGTAAGCGGAAGCAATTATAAAATTGAACTGATTAATGAACGCATGCTGGAGTTTTTGGGAAGGACTCCTGATATTGTTGGTCTGCCCATTGAAGCAACATTTACAGAAGCAAAAAAACAGGGCCTGATTTCGATACTGGATCAAGTAACTGAAACAAGACAACCTTACTATGCTTCAAATTTTCCGGCGGTACTATTGATCAATGGCATAAGAGAGACCCGCTATTTCAGTCTTATTTTTCAGCCTTACTTTTTAACACCGGAGGATAAAGAACCTAACGCCATTTTTTGTGTTGCACATAACACCACAGAGCAGGTGCTGATACTTCAAAAGCTGGATGAAGAAAAACAAAGGACCAGCCTTGCGCTGGAGGTTGGAGAATTGGGAATGCTATCCACCGACTGGGAGAAAAATTTTGCCAACGCTGATAAAAGAGCAAATGAAATATTCGGCTTTACTCAATCTCGTCCGCTGGAAGATTATATCAACCGTATACATCCTGATGACCGGAACATCAGAGAGGAGGCTCTTGCTGAAGGAAGGAAAGCCGGCAATTTTGATTTTGAAGTAAGATTGCTGTTTGATGATGGAAGTATTCGCTGGATGCGAAGCCGGGGTTTTATTCAGAGAGATATAGAGAACAAATTAAGAGGCTCCTTTGGTATTGTGCAGGACATTACTTCGCAAAAAAAATTTGAATTGGCCTTGCACAAAATGGTTGAAGAAAGAACAAAGGAACTGGAACTTTCCAATCAATCACTTTCACAATTGAACGAGGAACTGGCCAGATCGAACAGCAACCTTCAGGAATTTACAAGAGCTGCTTCACATGATCTGAAAGAACCCATTCGCAAACTGGATTTTTTTATTGATCGATTAAAATCCTCTCTTGCAAATAAATTAAACGCAGAAGAAAAGGCTTCGTTCGAACGTGTGGAAAACGCTACCGACCGCATGCGATTTTTAATTGACGACCTGCTGGAATATTTTCACCTGGCCCAATCACAACAGGATGGGGAGAAGATTGATTTGAATGATAAGATCCGCATCATACTTAACGATCTTGAATTACTGGTACGTGAAAAGAAGGCAACCGTGGAAGTTGAAAATTTACC
>JAGIAB010000669.1 GCA_017745135.1 Flavisolibacter sp. | reverse complement strand
CAAAAGCAAAAAGAAATGTCTGATGAACTGGTAAGCAAGCTTACCGATCTTCAAAAGAAACATATTGATGAAGAACTGGAAAAATGGGAAAGGGGAGAATGGAGTTCGAAAGATCACCGGGCAAGTATGGATGAAGTGATGAGGAAGATCAAAGAGAAGTACAATGTGAATGATGAGGATTTACTGTAGGCTCATGCCACCGGCATGACCTTGCACTGGCATTACAGTTGCTTGCATATTGCCATGAGCGAAGACGAACTGAAAAGTTTTTTTAATAAGCATCGCATTAAGGCAATCATCAATAATTACCAAGTACTAAAGAGAACACTCTATTATGCAACCATTGGCGAAGATCATTTGCCAGCCATTTTATTCATTCATGGAGCACCTGCATCCATGACCATCTACAAAGAATTTTTTACCGATGAAGAATTGTTGAAACGGTTCTGCATGTATGCTGTTGACAGGGCTGGTTTTGGTGTTACAGATGGTCGTACAGAACCATCCATAAAGAAGCAGGCAGAAATGATCTTTCCGTTAGCAGAAAGAATTCAACGGGTGCATCAACCTTTGATCATAATGGCCGGTTCTTATGGAGTTCCTATTGCATGCAGGCTGGTCATCGATCATCCGAATATTGTTCAGGGTTTGGTATTAGTTGCGCCTTCACTTGGGCCTGGCCTTGAAAAAATGTATTGGATCACACCTCTGCTGGCAAACGGTTTTTTGAGCAAGGTAGTTTCGAAGGAATATAAGTCGGCAAGCATCGAAAAAATGAATCACAAAAAAGAGTTGGAAAAAATGCTTCCGCTCTGGAGTAAAATTGATGTGCCGGTTTTTTATTTGCAATCCGAAAACGATCCGGTTGTTTATCCTTCTAATGCAGAATTTGCAAAACAGCATTTAACTGGAACTCCTTATTTGAAAATTCATTTCTTCAAAGGACGTAAGCATGACATTGATTCGAGACATCATTTAGCAATCAGGAATAAACTGTTGGAATTATTTAAAATGCTGATGAAATAGGAATACTACGATTGATGTTGAAACAAGTTTTCCACAACGCAAAATATTTTCCGCTTTAAACCTGTTAAAAACCAGTAAACGGGTAAAAGTCCTATTGATTTTTTTAAATCTTCCTTTTAGGTTTACAGCATATTCAACACCCATTCCTTCCTGAAAAACTACTGCAAGGAAATTTCGATTAAACCATTTTGGTTTCCTTCTGTCACAAGTTCAAAGTTTGATTTTGATATAGATTCCATTTCCTGAAAAATCATAGCACCAATTATCCTGTGAGCATTTATAACGCTTAAAATGGTACTGCTATGAAACAACACAAACCAGTCGGAAAAGTAGAGAACGTAGAAAGAGATTACGGGCAAGACCTTTTACACACCATCGTTTTTTTAATAGCCCTGCTGGCTCTTCTCTGGTATTTAAAAGTTTAATTCTTCTGTTTTCATCGTCCACCTTGTCTATTCTGCCTGCATCCTGTAAAAGCAGGACC
>JAGIAB010000668.1 GCA_017745135.1 Flavisolibacter sp. | reverse complement strand
GGTAAAAAGAATTGCTAAAGCCCGCAATCTTTCCGAAGAGCAGGTAAAAGACGTAGTTGCAAAAAACACGACTCCACCAGTTCTTCATCTTCTTGGACCTGCAAAAGTAAACGTATTAGAACTGAACCTGGCATTAGACAACATTAGTACCCGCCCTTAAGTATGCAAAAAAGTATAATAGCCCTTGTGGCATTAGGATTGAGCTTTTCAGTAAAAGCTCAGTCTTCAGACAGTATCTCAACAGATAAAAAAATAACATTCTCTGCTTATGCAGAAGTATTTTACAGTTATAATTTTAATGAACCAAAACAGCATATGCATCAAAATTTCCTGTATAATTTTAACCGCCATAATGAGATTAACCTCAACCTGGCAGTTGCAAAGGCAACCTATCAGGATAAACGTATAAGAGCCAATCTTGCCTTAATGGCCGGCACCTATGCACAAGATAATATGGTTGCAGAACAGGGAGCATTGCGCTATGTTAACGAAGCCAATATTGGAGTGAAAATTTCTGAAAATAAAAATTTATGGATCGATGCGGGGGTTATGCCATCGCACATCGGCTGGGAAAGTGCTATCGGAAAAGATAACTACACCCTTACCCGAAGCATAGCTGCCGAAAATTCTCCCTATTTTGAAACTGGTGTCAGACTTTCTTATACAACCGATAACGGAAAGTGGTACCTCAGCGGATTGGTTCTGAACGGATGGCAAAGAATAGCAAAACCTGAAGGCAATCAATCCATATCTTTTGGCCATCAGGTTACTTACAAACCATCAGAAAAAGTAACCCTCAACAGCAGTTCATTCATCGGAAACGACAAATCCAGAGACGAAAAAAGAATGCGTTATTTTCATGATTTGTATGGTACATTTCAGTTGACCGATAAATTCTCAGCCATTGCAGGTTTCGATATAGGAGCAGAACAGAAAACTAAAGGTAGTGATGCTTATAATATTTGGTACTCCCCTAACCTGTTACTGAAATATCAAATGGCCCCTGAATGGGCTGTGGCCGGAAGATTAGAATATTATAATGATAAAAACGGAGTGATTATTAACTCTGGTACTCCAAACGGATTTCAGACCTTTGGCTATTCTGTAAATGTGGATTACACTATTTTCAAAAATGTAATGTTCCGGACAGAGGCAAGAGGATTTACTTCAAAAGATGCTGTATTTGCTAAAAATGATAACTTTAAAAAAGCTAATTTTATTATAACATCCAGCCTTAACGTATGGTTTTAAAAAATTACAGATTGAAAGAAAGGTGAGAAAAGCTAAAGTTGTTTTTTTGTGTATTTGTAAGTTATAGAATAACAAAAAAGCAAAAAAATAACTTTATGATTCCACAATTTTACAATTCATTAAAACATCAATAAATTAAATTATTTAGGTAATGTCATCAGCTGACCATTTTTTACAACTTATCCAGAAGTCCAAACGTGGAAAATTCAAGATATACATCGGTATGAGTGCCGGCGTAGGAAAAACGTTTCGTATGCTTCAGGAAGCTCATACCC
>JAGIAB010000667.1 GCA_017745135.1 Flavisolibacter sp. | reverse complement strand
GCTCTGCTCGGTTCTTACGGATGGAATAAATTACTGACACAGGAGAATGGTGATTACGAACCAGGAGCGTTTGATTTAAGAGGAGGTTATTTGCGACCAACAGCACTGGCAAACTATATTAAGAAGATCGCTCACGAAAATGACGGTCATCATCATTTGTCCGAAGAAAAAGGCTGGTGGCTCAGGGATTCAAGGATCATTTATGGCTCATCCTCAAAAACCATCGAGATGATGACCAATCAATCTGCTCCTCTTTTGATAATTGGTAAAAATGGAACATTAGGAAAAGCATTTGCAAAAATTTGCGAAGAACGTTGTATCAATTACCAAGTACTCTGCAGGCAGGATTGCGACATTAGCGATTCAGCAGCAATTGACTCGGCAATTGAACAATACAAACCCTGGGCAATTATTAATGCTGCAGGTTTTGTACGAGTAGATGATGCACAGAATGATTATGAGGCTTGCATGCGGGATAATACAACGGGTCCACATAATCTTGCCATTGCCTGTAACCAGAAGGGCATACAATTGCTCAACTTTTCCAGCGACCTCGTATTCGATGGAAAGAAACCAACTGCTTATACTGAAAACGACTTGCCCAATCCATTAAATGTTTACGGGCAAAGCAAAGCACAAGCTGAAGTATTGATACAAAAAGAAAATCCTTCTTCGCTGATCGTTCGTACCAGTGCCTTCTTTAGCCCATGGGATAAATACAATTTTGTGCATTATGTGCGTAAGGCTTTATCCGGTTATGAAACAGTAACTGCCGCAAAAGATCTTTACATCTCTCCTACTTATGTGCCGCATTTGGTAAACGCAAGCCTGGATATTTTAATTGATAAAGAAACCGGCATCTGGCATCTGGCGAACAAAGGTTCATTAAGCTGGGCTGAATTTGCTTTTTTGATTGCCGATAAATTTGATCTGGACAAGTCTTTGATCAATGCGGTTACTGCAGAGGAAATAAATTACCCGGCAGAGCGGCCCTTTAATTCTGTGCTTGCCAGTGAACGCGGACAACTGCTGCCTTCATTTGAACAGGCAATGAATGAATACCTTCATCAACAAAAAGTTCAGAAAAAAAGAAAGGTGGCGTGATGGAACGAACACTGTATGGTTACTGAACAATAAACAAGTTCTAAGCTGAGATCAGTGAAGGTTGATTGATAAAATCAACGTTGATAGTTTTAAGCGAAAAGTTTTAAGAAAATTTCCCAAACAGACAGAACATAAAAAATCCCGCATCAGCGGGATCTTTCTATTTAGTTTCTTTTTTGTTTTTGCGGTAGCTTGTTATTCTGTGGTTTCGGAACATAGGCATAAGCCGGTTTGGGTTGTCTTCCACCAAGCAAGAGCGACAGTAATTTCTTTAACATTCTATCTCTTTTACGGGTTAATCAATGTTTTTCAACAGGTATCTGCTGTTTTGTAATATTACGAAGTATTTTTTGTGATTGTCGTAAGAATTTGAAAAAGAATTTTTTTTAACAAGTTCTACCTTATGATTATTTCATCTATGAAAATATGACT
>JAGIAB010000666.1 GCA_017745135.1 Flavisolibacter sp. | reverse complement strand
GTGCCGTAGTCATGCATGATGTGGCTGGTGTTGTTGAGGAGGCAATGGTTGATGTGGTTGCTGAAACAGATGATTTTACGGTGGGCATTACGGATGCCATGGGAACGCCTTTGCAAGGAGCAGTTGGGGTTGCAGCTTCGGCTGGGGTAATGGGTAAGCCGCCGTTTGGAAAGAAGAGTAGATTAAGGAGGTATTGTAAAGGGTGAGCGGTTATTGAAAGAGATACAAGTACCCCAAAGCACCCCACACTGCCGCACAGTTGCAACAATGTGGGATGATTGTGTTTATAATTCTCCTTTAATGGTTGAGGACTTTAATAGTCGCTCCATTGCTCAGCGTCAGTAAATAAGTGCCTTTGGGCAAGGGTGTTGCCAACGGAATATACTGCTGCTGACCGGTGATTGTGCCAGTGAGGATCGCCTTGCCGGAGAGACTACTGAGTGTATAGCGGACAGGGGATGTAAGTGGTTGATCTATTTTGAATGTGAAGCCGTTGTTGACGACAGGGTTTGGATAGATACTGATAGCGCCACTTGTTGCTGTACGAACTTCCAGTGTTGCATACGTTTTATACCTGCCATCGCGATCATATTGCACCAAGCGGTAATAGCTTGTGCCGGCAAGCGGTGAAGCGTCGGTGAAAGCATAATCGGTGGGGATCGATTTGGTCCCGTTGCCTTCCACACGGCCCACTACGCTGAACACTCCGTTGTTTCCAGCTCTTTCTACTACGAAGTGACTGTTATTGGTTTCGCTTGTTGTACTCCATTGTACTTTAACGCTGCCGTTGGGTTGCACCCTGGCTTTGTAGTCTGTCAGCAAAACGGGAACGGTGCCCGTGATCGCGGCTTCGAAGTCGATGCTTTTAATGACTCCGATCATGCCTGAATTATTGTTCCAGTAAAAGCGTATCTCATCTATGTTTTTCCATTCTGCTGTTGAACTGAAAGTAAGTGTGCCGCCGGTGTAATAGGTCATGTTCCTGGTGTAGGAGATGGAGCCATACGTACCAGTTGTTTCGAAATCGACGGTTGCACTTGCCTCCTCTACTCCGTTCCTGTATCCACGGATGATGTATTGCGTGGCGAAGCCTCCGGGGGCTCCGGCAACATCGATGACCATAGAAGCCAGGCGAAATTCCGCTCCGTTCTCAGACCTAAATCCATATTGCGTGCCGCCGAATGCCTGTCCTACGTTGTACACCAGGGCATTGGAGCCGGGCGGAAAATTGAGGTTGTAGGCAGTCGATTCGAATATCTCGATGTACTGACCATTAGCGAGTACACCGTCCTGAAAATAGATCACGCCGTCATTCGTAAAGGTTTGCGCCTGGTTATTGGTGGGTGCATCATCTGAAAAATCTTCGTCGGCAGGGGCTTGTGCAAGAATTGAAAAAGAGAACAAGGTAAAGGAAAGGAACAGGTAAAGTTTTTTCATCGTCTTTGATCGTTTTTGGATTAGGCGATGAAAATATGAATTTATTTATTTTTTTATTAGTCAATTTTGACATGCATAAGTTACTGCACCACTAATTGT
>JAGIAB010000665.1 GCA_017745135.1 Flavisolibacter sp. | reverse complement strand
ACGTGGAGAGGGGCGGCAGAGTTTCCGAAAATTGGAGAATAAGTTGGGGTGAGGTGGAAGAAATTAAGATACTACTCAATAAGTGCCTTATGCAATTCTTTCAACGTAACAGGTGAAAAGCCGTAACGACTATCAATTTTAAATAACTCCTTTTCAGATGTAGTTATCTTTATAGTTACTCGTGAGTAAAATAGTCTTTTAACATCTGAATTTTCAATTAACGCTGACTTTACATTCCGCAGATTATATGTTTTGGTCTTTTGTCCCGACATTATGCTCTTCAAAATGAAAGTTATCTGGTTGCCGATGGTGTCAATTTTAATTTGCTTGACATGAAATTGTGTAACCATGTCGCCAAGTTTAAGAAGCAGTAATACCGTAATCCCAACTAAAAAATTTGCTTGTGGCAATGGAGTAAATAATCTTAAGATAAGAAACAAGAGAATTACAAATACTATCGACCATGCCCAGTTTTTCAATTCGCTGGCTAGGTAAAGTTTTTTGTCGGTCTTGAAAATTTGCATAGAGGAAGCGTCTAAAGGTTACCTACCACTAAATATACGCATGTTTTCCCCTCTCCAAAACCATCTCAGTTTTTCCGCTTCTTACTTCATTTTCAAAAGCCTCCCTTCCCAAAAAACAAAAAAGCCGCTCTCTCACAAGCGGCTTTTCTCTCTCAGCTAAAAAATTTTATTGTACAATTTTAGAAAGCACAGGATCGCTAATGGTCATTTGGTTATTGGTACCATAAGCAATGATGCGTATCCAGTAACGTTTGCCTGCCTGCAGTCCTGTAATGGTTGCTTTAGTGCGGGTGCTGTTAAGGTTGGTCCATACACTGCCGGCACCTAAAGGATCTTCGGTGTACTGGTAAATAAAGGTGCGGGCACCGGATAAAGAAAACACTTTTACATCCAGTTCACCACTGTTCAGGCCATTTTCAATAGAGTGAATGTCCGGAATACCAATTGGCGGTCTTGGCTCCTTTTTTTTGTTAAGCGGAAGCGCAGTGCTTACCAGGGCTTCTAAATTGCCGTCTGCTTCCTTCATCAACTGCAGGGCCATTCTAATCAGCACATTAATCAGTTCTTCCTTACGGGCATCCTTGGCCGCAACATTATTTTTGCTGCGGTCGGCGGCTGCAGCCAGTGCCGCATCATAAGCATTAATAGAAGTTTGAAATTCGGCAAGACTTGGATCGGTGAGAGTGGGAAAGAAAATATTGCCGGTGAGAGCGAGAATGCAAGCCTTAACTAAAACCAACAGGGCGTTGTCGCTATAGCTGGCGAAGTCTAAATTAATCCGTTTCATAAAAATGTTTTTTTAAGGATTATTGGAAAAAAATATCGCTACAAAGCTGTTCGTTTACGGCGGTGCTGTCAATAGCCAAAAGGATAAACTTTTTTATCTTTTTGGATAATTCTTTTTAACTCTTTGGCTAATTATTTTTATCCGTTTGGCTAAAAGCAAACAAGGGACACCATCTTTCCGTTTAGGTAGTGTCTAAATAACTGTGTAAGTTTTAAACTTGCAAACAAATGGAAGAAAC
>JAGIAB010000664.1 GCA_017745135.1 Flavisolibacter sp. | reverse complement strand
TGACCTGAACTTCCTGGTTTAAATAACCCACATAACTGATCACTAAAGTTTCTCCGCGATTGACATTGATGGTAAACTCGCCGTTTGCATTGGTTGTAGTTCCCCTGTTTGTTCCTTTAACCAGTACGCTTACACCCGATAAGGCAACGCCATCTGTTGAAGTAATTCTTCCTTTTACAGGCTCTGCAACAAAAAGGGAAAAGTTATCTGTCAAAGAATTTTCGGCCAAAGAACTTTTCGAATCTTTTTTCTGTTTGGGCTTTTCTTCTTCCTTGATGATAACATAAGTGTTGTTATTTATTTTCTTATAAGTTAGCCCGGTGTTATCAAGCAATTCATTCAAAATCTTTTCTACATTTTCATTGGCATTTTTTACCGGCATTACCATTTTATTGCCAATGCTTTCTTCTGAAAACAGGAAATAAACGCCTTTGGACTTGTTCAATTCTTTTAATACAGTCAGCAAGGCTTGTTTATCCTGAACTGAAGAAAAATTGTATTGATTACCACTTTTGTTAGATGAATAAGCGTATTGTTGTTGCGCATTGCTTCGTTGCGTCAAAAGCACAACCATTAAATACACCAGCAGTTGAAAGCGAAGTATATTCCTCATATTGAGCAGCTTTAAAATGAAGACTAAGGTGCCGAGATCGTGATCTCGTTATCTGTTCTGGTAACCTTATAATTACCAGTGGTTTCAAGGGCCTGAATTAAAACATCAAGGTTATCATTGGGCATGATGCCGGAGATAGTACTCTCTCCGATAGCTTTAGTTGCGACGGAAACTTTTACTCCATAATGTCTTGAAATAATCTTTGCCACATCATTTATCGGAGTGTTGTCAAAATCAAGCCGGGCTTCTTTCCATGCAAGTATTCTTTGTTGATCAACATTTTGTTTGGCAGGAACCTGGTTTTCTATTTTGACGAAATCGCCGGGCTTCATTTTAATTTCCTTACCATCTGAAGTTTTGATGGTAACGCTACCTTCGGTGAGCAACACACTGGATTCATCTTCTCTTGCAATGGCATTAAACTGCGTACCGGTAACAATAATATCCATTGCAGCCGTGTGAACAATGAACCGGTCCTTCATTGAAGTTTTTTGAACTTTAAAGAAAGCCTCACCCTGCAACCATACTTCCCTGTCGCTTCCTTCCTGCCATTTTTCACTGATAGATATTTTACTGTTGGCATTTAAGGTTACATGAGAGCCATCGGGAAGTTTGTATTCACTGATCATTCCGTACGCACTGTCCATGGTGGTTTTGCTGTTTGACTTACTCCAAAACAAAAACCCAGCTACAATAAAGACCAAAACAGCAGCGGCAGCCATCCACCACGGGTTTCTGTGCCGTTTCATTTCAATAACAGGAGTTTCATTCAATGAGCTCATTAATCTTTGATGCGCAGCTTCTACCTGTTCTGAAGAAATCTCTTTTTCATTTAGCTGGTGGACGTTGAGCCATTCAATACTTTGCTGAACAATAGGCAGCATTTGCTGATTGTGAGAAAGCCATTCTTTCCATTGCTCTGCTTTTACCATGTCATCTTTAAAATAC
>JAGIAB010000663.1 GCA_017745135.1 Flavisolibacter sp. | reverse complement strand
CCATACAAGTGCGCTACCGGGCTGCGCCACCACCCGAACGATTATCAATCGGGGTGCAAATATAGGGGTAATATCATTATCAACCTATATTTCAACCAATTAAGCCAAAAAAAATTTCCTCCGGCTCAAAATCAATGATGATCCGTAATTTCCGGCCCTATTCTTATGTTCCATAAACCGATCCTATTCTGCTTATTACTCCTTTTTCCAGCGATCATTTTCGCCCAAAGCCTTAGTTATTCAACCTATACCATCAAAGATGGACTGGCCGGCAACCAGGTGTATTCTATTATACAGGACAATGAGGGCTTCATCTGGTTTGGCACAGAAACTGGTGTCAGCCGCTTCGACGGTTCTACATTCAGGAACTATACCATCCGGGATGGCCTACCAGATAATGCCATAATCAGGGTTTTTCCAGACTCCAGGGGTAGGGTATGGCTGATACCTTTCAATAAGTCAGTTTGCTATTTCTACAAAGGAAAGATCTACAATCAGAAGAATGACCCTCTTCTTAAGGATATCATCTTCAAATACTCCATCACCAATATTACCGAAACTCCCAATGGCTCCATCATCCTGTTTGGGTACAGGGAGATCCTTGAGCTAAAACCCAATGGAAAGTTCATTACACATCCATTCCCTGGTGACGAGACTTACGTATTTGCGAAGACCTCTCAATTCCTGAATGGCCCTGATCTGTTCTTCGCCATCGCGAATAATATCTACAAATTCAGTAACGGGAATATTCAATTTGTAAAACACGCTGCACTTAACAACACGGAATACCTGAACTTCAGCAATACCCTCAATTACTGGACATCAATAAAATTAGACAGTCTCCATTTAGAACTTCCCAGGGAAAACCTGCAATATAAGATCCCATTTCCATCTATTAATAACATCAACGCCATCAACGACTCCATCGTTGCCATTAACACCATCAAGGGCACTTTCATCTTCAACCTCATTACCCGCCAAACTCAGCGTCAATTGATGCCAGACCATAGTATCACTAACTGGTTCAAAGACTCCGAAGGGAATAACTGGCTCGCCTCTGCCAATGGCGGCGTTATCCGTATCCACTCTGAGAATTTCAGATCCTTCAGTACACTGCCCAACAATTCACCTCTGTCTATATACTCCATGTATAAAGACAAGAATAAAATACTTCTTGGCTCAGACAGGAAAATATGGCAACTAAACGGGAACATGACCCTGACACCATTTGAGTTCCCGGGATCATTTAACAAAACAGTTTCCTTTATCACCCAAAACGAAGGAAAATATTATTTCGGAGCAGGTTTTTTCCTCTATTCCGGATCCCCTGAACAAGGATTCAACAGTACAAATTTGTATTCAGCAGCCAAGAATATAGCATTCAAAAAGGATGGAACACCATTCGTTTCTACTTCCTATGGCCTGATGAGAATGACCCATCTCCCTGACATTCACCATTTATTATATTTCCGGTCCAGAACCACAACCGTATCCATGGTAAACGACACTTGTTGGTTCGGCAGCATGAATGGTCTCTATACCTTGAAAAACGATACAACGCTGCAATGGATGGGATCTCTTTGTC
>JAGIAB010000662.1 GCA_017745135.1 Flavisolibacter sp. | reverse complement strand
GAAATATGCAATTAAATTTTCCAGGGCTCAATCATCATAAAACTGTGCATGCTGATGTCAAGCAATATTTGAAGGAAGTGAAAGAGAACAGCTTTGATTTGATCATCATGGATCCTCCAACCTTCAGCAACAGCAAAAGGATGGAAGATTTCCTCGACATTCAAAAAGATCATGTTGAACTGATCAACGATTGCATGAAAATTTTAAATGAAGGCGGAATTCTTTTTTTCAGTACCAACTATACTAAATTTCAAATTGAAATGGAAAAGCTGAATGCAAGCGAAGTAAAAGATATCACTAAGCAAACCACTCCATTTGATTTTACAGGAAAATTAAAACGCCAGTGTTTTAAAATCACCAAATGAACATGAACAATAACAAAAGTCCTTTCAGAATAAAAGCCCGTTAACAAGAAAAGCGATCCACTATTAGGATCGCTTTTGAAAAATGATTTCGTTTCAATTATAAAGTCTTCAACACATCGTTCATGCTTCTTACAGCATCTGCGCTTTTGTTGAAAGTGGCCTGCTCTTCTGCATTCAATTTATAATCGTAGATCTGCTCCCATCCGTTTTGTCCGATTACCACCGGAACTCCCATGCAAATATCTTTTTGACCATATTCGCCATCCAGATAAACAGAGCAGGAAACCAAACGTTTCTCATCTCTTACAATGCTTTCTACCAATGCGGCTGTAGCTGCACCTGGTGCATACCATGCAGAAGTACCGATCAATTTGGTAAGTGTTGCTCCGCCAACCATCGTGTCGGCAACAATTTGTTTTTGCTGTTCTGCACTTAAGAAATTGGTTACAGGAACACTGTTCCAGGTTGCATAGCGAATCAAAGGAATCATCGTTGTATCGCCATGACCACCAATAACAATTCCATTCAGGTCATTAGGCGAACAACCTAATGCCTGGCTGATATAACATTTGAATCGTGCACTATCCAAAATTCCACCCATACCAATGACGCGGTTCTTAGGTAAGCCTGTCGATTTCAATGCCAGGTAGTTCATTGTATCCATCGGGTTACTTACAATAACCAGGATGGCATCAGGAGAATGTTGCAATACATTTTGTGCAACGCTTCTTACAATATTGGCATTGGTGCCAATGAGTTCTTCGCGGGTCATCCCCGGTTTGCGTGGAAGTCCTGAAGTGATTACAACAACACTCGAACCTTTGGTTTTGCTGTAATCATTGGTGCTGCCTGTGATCCTGGTATCAAACCCAAGGAGAGCAGCGGTTTGCGTCATATCCAAAGCTTTTCCTTCGGCTACGCCTTCTTTAATATCCAGTAATACTAATTCGTGACAGAGTTCTTTCCGTACAATATTATCAGCCGTTGTTGCTCCGACAGCACCGGCTCCTACAACAGTAATTTTCATCGATTCGCTTGTTTAATGAATGAAATATTTGAGGTGCAAATGTAGCGCAATAGTTAGAATTTTTATGAAACGAGCCAATGGCTACTAACAGCTTTCGTTGTGTCACTCACTTGTGCGGTTGGTAATTCTATTCGGCCCTTATGCAAGTACCATGACTGAGTGCAACATTTCTTTATTCTGCAGAAAAACCCACCCC
>JAGIAB010000661.1 GCA_017745135.1 Flavisolibacter sp. | reverse complement strand
ACCCCGCAGAGGCTCGAACTCTGGACCCACAGATTAAGAGTCTGTTGCTCTACCAACTGAGCTACGGAGTCGGGAGCGGCAGCAAATGTATGACAATAAAAAAACCGGAAAAAGAACTTCCGGTTTTTTTGAAAAACTGTTACCAGCGTTATTATAGAACTTTTGAAAGACTGTCTGCTTTTTGTAAGTGCATTTGAATGTGGGGAAGGTAAGTATTGGCATAATTGCGAACGCTGCTATTATTGCCATTACTGATTTCAGTTTGGAAGATGCTAACTGTCTTTTGGTGATCTTTTAGCTGGCTGTTAATATAAACAGTGTCAAACGAACGGCCGGTCAATGTGTCCAATCTTACCATCAGGGCCCGGTGCTCTGCATCTACACTGTCCGGTAATGTTATTCCAGTGCCGGAAGCTACGTTTTGTAAATCGGCTTGTGCCTGTCCATGCTCAGTTACCATCATTTGTCCGAATTCTCTTACACCTGCATTGCTCCCTTTTGTCGCGGCTAATTGCCCGGCCATAATTTCGGCTTTGTTGCCAATCGCAACCTGCGATGCAAAATTTTGATCGGTTGAGTTGATATCATTGTTGTTGTTGTTATCATTTTTATTGCAGGATAATAAAATAACTAATGCCAGAGTACCCGTCAAAGAAATTTTTTTCATACACTTTGATTTTAGTTCAGGAAATGTTTGGCGATTGGGAAAACAAATGGCATGCTATTCAAAACTTTTTTGAAAGTTTTTATTCGAAAAAGGATTTTCCTGTTTAAAAAAGAAAATAGCAGAGTGAAAGCTCATAGATGTTACTGCTTCCCGTTTGTAGAAGCTCATCTTCCTGAATGTAGAATTATTCGAATAGTGATGACAAAAAATTGTTTGCTATTCAAAAAGTTTATGGATGTCAATTTGATCGAGGTAGGCTTCCAACTCATCTTCACAAACAAAAGTTTGAATTGAGGCAATACCATCGTGGCAGGTGTGGTATTGTATTTCTACATAGAAGTCGCCCATGTGGTAAAGCGACATGTAATAGTTTCCCTTCAATCTGTATCCTAAATGCACACCTTTTTTCCAGGTGATGCAAGCCTTTGAATTCAAATCGAATTTTTCGAACAGGTGAAGAAACATAAGAAGCATTTAGCTGGTTGCTGAAAAAGAACAGGCCTGTCGAAGGGAGAGCTTTGCTGAAGATTCAAGTACACAACAAAATAGTGATTTTCAGTTTCAATAAAAAAGCAAATTCGTTGAATCTGTACTAAAGAACATTTTTTTGTAAAAATTCTTCAATCCTGTCAAAGGAGTCACTCAGTGTTGGTCCATACCACCCATGAGCTTTCCCCGGGTAAATGATCAACTCATTTTTTACACCGGCATCGTCCAGCTTAGTTTTCAGAGCTTTGGATTGTGATACACTAACAATTTGATCGTTGTTGCCATGGAGGATCAAAGTAGGAGCGGAGTGTGCACTCACATAATTGATAGGGCTTGACTCTTTATAAAGAGCCTGATTTTGAGAAGGTGTAGTCCCGGTGATCATTTGCAAAACAAAAGGAACATAAGGATGCCATGGTTTTTTAAACATGCTTACCAGGTCAGTAG
>JAGIAB010000660.1 GCA_017745135.1 Flavisolibacter sp. | reverse complement strand
AATAAAGTTCTGAACGTACAAGTGAGTGACACAACGAACGATGATAGTAGCAGTGACGATGGTCACATAATCATCAACTCTATTTTAAAGAACTAATTTTCTTTCCTGCTCTTACACATCTCGCTTGTTATAACAAATATTCTTGTTCCATTACTCCACACTGCCTGCTCTTAATTTTCGGGCACAAAAATAAGGGCATGGCGTTTAGCAGGGCCAAATAGTTGTTTACAGTAAAATCCTTAATTTCACCCGCTTTTTTATTATCAACTGTTCATGATGGCCGCAGAGAAGAAGCACCGTTGTTGAGAGCCGTCAAAATAGAACCGCATGAAAGCAATTATACCTGTAGCCGGAGCCGGAACAAAACTCAGACCTCATACATATACACAGCCGAAAGCCTTAATTCCACTTGCAGGCAAAACTGTTTTAAGCATCATCGTTGATCAGCTTAAAGAAGCAGGTATCAATGAATATATTTTTATTGTAGGTTACCTGGGCGACAAGATCCAGGATTATGTAAAGAACACCTATCCTGATATTGAAGCACATTTTGTTTACCAAAACGACAGGCAGGGAATTGGCCATGCTGTACGGTTAACCAGAAATATTGTTGGCAGCGACGAGATTATGATTGTTTTGGGCGATACGATCTGTGAATACAATGTTCGGGACGTGATCAGCAATCCTTCTTCCATGATCGGCGTTAAAAAGGTAGATGATCCCAGGAATTTTGGCGTGGCTGAAATGGATGGCGACCAGGACATTACGCATGTTGTGGAAAAGCCACAAATTCCAAAGTCAAATCTTGCCCTGGTTGGAATTTATAAAATCACGGAGCCCGATCTTTTATTTCAATGCCTTGATGCCAATATCAAGGGGGGCATAAAAACGCATGGCGAGTTTTCCATTACCGATGCATTGGATTGCATGATAAAAAAGGGAGCCAGGTTCAAGGCATTTAAGGTGGATAGCTGGTTTGATTGCGGAAGAAAAGAAACCCTGCTGGAATCGAACGCCACTTTCCTGAAAAAATTTAATTCGAGAACCGAACAATGTCCGCAATTTGAAAATACAGTTTTGATTCAGCCGGTAAGCGTTGGAAAAAACTGCACCATAAAAAATTCTATCATCGGTCCTAATGTTACCATTGGCGATAATACTGAGATTGATTACTCGATTGTTAAAAGTTCTATCATTGGCTCTTTCTCTACTCTTTATGATATTGTTCTTGATTATTCATTGATAGGAAGCGATACCACTATCCGTGGTGAAACAAGGACATTGAATATTGGCGATAATACGGATATAGACCTCGGTTAGTAATTGTACGCCTGCCAAGACCCATCATCAGATAATGAACGTTTCGTAACTTCCTGCCATAAATCAGAATGGCGGTCTCCAGTTCAAATAAACGATTACCATGCGAAGCACTCCGGCACCTTGTGATGGAGTATGTTTTCAGGAAAGCGGATGTGATAGATTCCGTAGTAGTCAAGTCCATGCCCATGCGCTGGGTAAGTTCTATCGATTTTTTTCTTGGAACACCGTATACAACTCTTGCAGTAGGATCGGGTGAAGTGGTGGATTTTAACCGGTGCACCATCCGCGG
>JAGIAB010000065.1 GCA_017745135.1 Flavisolibacter sp. | reverse complement strand
AGTGATTGAGATGGCCTATTACGGAGCCCAGGTTATTCACCCGAAAACAATAAAACCGCTGCAGAATAAAAACATTCCTTTGTACGTTCGCTCATTTATACATCCTGATGAAGAAGGCACCTGCATACAAAGTCAAAACTTCAACCACCTGCCTCCTATTATTGTTTACAAACACAAACAGGTATTGATTGAATTGAAATCAAAAGATTTTTCCTTTGTTGGTGAAGGATTGACCTCCGAGGTGTACAAAATTTTTCAATCTATAAAATTCAAACCCAATTTAATTCAGAGTGCGGCTATCAGCTTACTTTGCGTAGTGGATGATTTTTCAGATAAAGTGGAAGAATTTGCCTTAAAAGCTTCATCTGTTTTTGATGTGAATGTTTCAAAAGATCTCACTCTGCTTACCATACGTCATTATAATGACCAAATTTTATCGGAGCTTGTTGGTACTAGACAGACAGTGTTACGCCAGCAAACTCCGGAAACTGTACAGATTTTAATGAAGTGAGAAAACGGAGGTTGGAAGTAAGAAGTCAGATGTCAGAAGAATCTTAAGATTGATAATATCAGCTCTATTCGGCAGCGACGGTTTGACGATAGTTATAAATCTCATCGAACAGAAGTAAAACGACCCTATCGTTTTACACAAAATAAAAAAGCCCCAATTTATGAGGCTTTAATAATTTATAAAAAATTCTCCGACTTCTGACTTCCGACCCCTGACCTCCAACTTCCCGTCTCTACTTCCCACTCACTAAATCACCAACTCTTTCCACCAGAAAGCTTTGCTTCATTTTCTTTGCAACTACCTTTTCATTCAATATGGCAGGTTGCCAGGTAGGCATTTGTTCCAGCACAGTAATAAGTTCATCGTTAAATTCTTCGTCTACTCCCTGTAGCACTTTAAAATTAGTAGGTACTCCATCCACATCAACAATAAATTCCACTACTACATTTGCTTTTTTCATATTCGCCGGCAAAGACTCTCCTAAGGCTTTACCCATTTTATCCAAATACTGTAAAAATGATTGTCCGCCACCGGGAAACTCAGGCCATTGCGTTACCACATCGGCAACTTCAGTAATGTTTCTTGTGCGATGAGGAACAGGCGTTCTTACTTTTTTCTCCTTCTTTTCTTCAACAACTGCCACTTTTTTTGACAATCCATCATACACATAATTCCCCCTGGCGTCGGTCATGATCACCGGTAACTGGTGTGTTATTTCAAAATGATCGTACACCTGCTCCAATTTTTCACCAAATGTTTTTAAAGAAGCATCTGTCCTTGAAAGATAGGCCAGGTAATCGGCGCTCTTTTTTACATTGTAACGAACCGGGTAAATGTGAACCGGTATATAATCCTGTCCCGAAGCTTTTGCATAAGCCGCAAGAATGTAAACTTCTTCAATGTATTCATCAGTCAAAGGAATGCATCCAACCGTAACGCAGCTTCCATGGATATAAATATCGCCACCGGGGCGAAGAGAGTCGCTTAATATCTTATCCGATGCATTGGGATAATTCAATCCAAGAGATAAATGATAGTTGCTGACAGGATTGAATTGATTGATGTAATAAAAGCCTTCGGGCACCTGGTAGTCACCGGCCATGCGTTTAGGGCCTAATGTTCCTGCCATTGCACAAACCTTGTAAGTTTTAAAAAGTTTAAAGGGCTCTTTGCGCTCATTCTTCACCCATATCTCCAGTTGCCCATCGTACTTAAAAGAGCGGACGTAAATGTATTTGGCCGGCCATTGTAAACCTTTGGTTGCAAACTGTCGTTTAAGAGTGTCTTCTTTCTTTTTTAAGGCGCCGCTTGGACGCTGGAGAGTTCGCTGAAAATCTACAAAAGAGGCTGATGGTCCTTGTGGCAATGCAGAGTTTGCTATTAAACAAAACAGAATTACGGCGAGGTTTTTCATCGATGACATTTATTGTACTGCAAATTCTGAAAACAATTTCTAAAAAAAAGAAAATTTCGATCAAAGATTGCCACGAGCCGCCTGTTCCCTTTCAATGGCCTCGAACAAGGCCTTGAAATTTCCTTTTCCAAAACTCTTTGCTCCTTTTCTTTGAATGATCTCAAAGAAAAGAGTGGGTCTGTCTTGCACGGGTTTGGAAAAAAGTTGGAGCAGGTAGCCTTCGTTATCTCGGTCCGCTAAAATACCCAATTCCTTCAATGGTTCCAAGTCTTCATCAATATGTCCTACACGGTCAAGCAGATCATCGTAGTAAGTATTCGGCACTTTTAAAAATTCTACCCCGCGATTCATTAACTCTCTCACCGTTTTTACGATGTCATTGGTTGCCAGTGCTACATGCTGCACGCCTTCGCCCTTGTAAAACTCAAGGTATTCCTCCACCTGTGATTTTTTCTTGCCCTCTGCCGGCTCGTTAATGGGGAATTTTACATAACCATTCCCGTTGCTCATTACTTTACTCATCAGGGCAGAATATTCGGTTGAAATATCCTCATCATCAAAACTCAAAATATTTTTAAAGCCCATCACCTCTTCGTAAAATTTCACCCAGGGATTCATTTGGTTCCATCCAACATTACCAACGCAATGGTCAACATATAAAAGGCCGGTATCCTTTGGGGCAAAATGCGGGTTGCTCCACTGCCTGTAACCGGGCATAAAAGGACCCTTGTAATTTTTTCTCTCAACAAAAACATGTACCGTATCGCCATACGTATGAATGCCGCTCAAAACCACTTCACCGTTTTCGTCTTTTAAATGCTGTGGCTCCATATAAGTTTTGCCACCACGTTTTGTGGTTTGTTCCCAGGCATCGGTAGCATCGTCAACAAGTAAAGCCAAAACCTTCACACCATCGCCGTGTTTATAAATATGATCAGCCAGTTCGTTGCCAGGCCGCAATGGCGTTGTTAGTACAAACGTCAATTTATTTTGGCGCACAACATAGCTTACCTTGTCCCTGATGCCCGTTTCAGGACCGGCATAAGCAATGGCCTGGAAGCCGAAAGCACTCATATAATAATGTGCGGCCTGCTTGGCATTGCCAACATAAAATTCAACATAGTCTGTACCCTGTAGCGGAAGAAAATCAGTTTGTGTTTCCGCAATTGATTTAGTAGCTGAAGCAATCGACATGTTTCAAAAGGTTTAAGGTGAAAGATTAAAATGAGAGGTACAGGATTTGATGTTTGCGTTCTTTGTTTATGCTGGTGTTAGCAGGATTCATTTTATTATGAGCCAAAAGTTAGTGCATCTATTAAGCTTTTGTTGCGTCGCACTCTTGTACGTTTGGTAATTCTATTCAGCAAGCCCCGTAGTAAAACTCTTCCTTGAATGATGAATCACAAACAATGAACTTACCCGGCAAAATTAAAAAGACTTAGCCAACAAATTCTTGTCCGATTACGCGACACAAACTATATTTAGTAAAACAACCAAAACAATGGAAGAGAAACTAATTTGTGAAGTATCACCTTCCCAGATCCTGAACCTGAAATCATTTATTTACAGCTTTCTTGCGATTGGTATTATTGTGGCTGCCGCAATTATTTCAGGAGAAAACCTGGTTCTTCTTGCATTGGTTCTTCCAATCGGTTATGCCTTTTGGAAGTATTTACAAATTGCATCCACCAAACTTAAGATAACCGATGAAAGACTCATTCTTCGTGAAGGTGTTTTAAATAAAACCACCAATGAAACTGAATTGTATCGGGTAAGAGATTCTTCCATTCAGGAGCCTTTCTTCTACAGAATATTTGGTTGTGGTAATATTGATATTTATACAACCGATGAAGCAAATGCCACTCTTCATCTCAAAGCTTATAAAAAACCTCACTGGGTAAAAGACCAGGTTCGCAATTATTCAGAAATATGCAGGCAGAAAAAGCGCTGGGGAACAGATAATATTTTGCTGCATGATCATTTGAACCAATAATTTAACTTCGTACAGACGCCCCCATGGAATCTTCCAACTGCTGAAGAGAATAAATATCCATCATGAAATATTTTGCAGCTTTCGTTCTATTGGTGCTCCTCTCGCCTGGTGTTTCTTTTTCGCAGTCAAAAACCATTGTTGTGATTGGTTCATCAACTTCTTTTGGCTATGGTCTGACCAATCGTGCAACAGAGTCCTGGGTCAATAAAACGAAAATTTATTACAGGGATAAGGGCATCATGACCGATAATGAACTTCGTAATCTTTCACAAACTGGAACGAATTGCGTAACCGGAATGCCGAATGGTTATGTTTCACCTTACACGGCGACGGATTTTCATGTTCCGGATACAGCCAGGAATATTACTGCTGCCATCAAACTCAAGCCTGATGTGATCATTGTGAGCTATCCTACTAACGGCTATGACTGGATGCCTTTCAATGATATCATTAACGATCTTGCCGTCATCAAAAAAACAGCGGAAGGTGCAGGCATCCGTTGTTTTATTACTACCACACAACCAAGAAATACTTTCGGCCCCGGAGAAAGACAAAAATTGAAAAACCTCAGAGATACAATTCTCAAAAAGTTTGGAAATTTTGCCATTGATTTCTGGGGAGTATTAGCAGGTCCGGATAATGGCATTCTGCCCCAGTTCAACCTGGATAATGTGCATCCTAACGCAGCAGGACACGATGAACTTTATAAACAGGTAATTGCAAAATCCTTGTTTGAAACGGCTGCTCTCCTACCACCTCCTAATCAGCCTCCTATAGCAAAAGCAGGCGTAGATACGGCAATTACTCTTCCTTTAAACTCGCTGACTCTTTCAGGGAGCGGATCAGATCCGGACGGAACCGTTGTATCTTATCTGTGGAAAGCAATTGCCGGTCCTGGTCAATATCTGATTGCAACACCTTCCAGTGCCCAAACCCAGGTAAGTAATCTTACAAGCGGAAAATATGGCTTTGAACTTGCTGTAACGGACAATGGTGGCTTCGTCGCGAAAGATACAGTCTATGTAACAGTTAACCCTGTTGTAGTAGCTCCGCCGCCTCCACCACCTCCGGTTAACCAGGCTCCGAAAGCCAGTGCAGGCAATGATATTACCATAACAATTCCCACTAATTCTGTTCAGTTAAATGGAAGCGGATGGGATCCGGATGGAACCATTCAATCTTATTTGTGGGCAAAGGTTTCAGGCCCTCAGCAGTATAGCATTGGAAACACCTCGGCTGCTCAAACAACGCTAACTAATCTTGTGCAGGGCCAATACTTTTTTGAGTTTAAAGTCACAGACAACGGTGGGCTCTATGCAACAGACACCATCGTTATTACGGTAAATCCGGCCGCGGCAGTGCCGCCGCCTCCCTCCCAGGCAACTTTGCCACCTGCTTCATACAATAAAATCAGTCTGACCAAACAAAACGAAAAACTTGTTTTGAACTGGAAGGTTTCTAATGAACCGAAAACTGCTCTTTATACTATAGAAAAAAGCAAAGACAGTTTGCATTTTCTATCCATTGGAACTATCACTGGAAATAATTCAGCTTCGGCAAACTCTTATTCTTTTGTTGATGAAAAACCATGGGTTGGCTATAACTACTACCGTGTTATTATGACAGCACCTCCTAATCCTACATTAATTTCATCAGTATTGAAATTGTATAACTCCGAAGAGGCATTCGTCATCACCGACATGCACCCTATGCCAGCCCATGACAAAATTCAATTTTCAATTGATGCAGGCGATGCTTCCACCATGAGCCTTACGCTGTTTGACCTAGGCGGGAAACAATGTGCATTCACCAGCCAGGCACTAAAAACGGGCATCAATATATTCTCCTACCCTCTCGGTGCCTTTTCTGCAGGTATCTATTTCATGCGTATCTCTAATGGCAAAAAAACTCAGCTATTAAAAATCATCCGGTCAAATTGATAGGGAACATTTGTATTGATCATCGTGCCCATAAATCCTTTTATCCCACAAATCCCGGTTCAGACTTATTTTTGCCCGATGCTAAAAGTCGGAATTCTCGGAGGCGGTCAATTGGGAAGAATGTTATTGCAAGCCGCAGCCAATTACCAGGTTGAAACACACGTAATGGAAAATGATGATGAATGTCCCGCCGCACATTTATGCCGTTACTTTATAAAAGGCAACATCCGTGATTTTGACGATGTGTACAATTTTGGAAAAAGCCTGGATGCACTTACGATAGAAATCGAAAACGTTAACATCGATGCACTGGAAAAACTGGAAAGCGAAGGTGTCAAAATCTATCCAAAACCTTCGGTGTTACGCATTATCAAAAACAAAGTGTATCAAAAGCAATATTATTTAGAAAACGGGATACCAACTTCAGAATTTGCAGTTCTTCAATCGCTGAAAGAAATCCATCAGTGGGAGCAACTATTACCTGCTGTTCAAAAACTGGCCGAAGGCGGTTACGATGGCAGAGGTGTACAAATTATCGATGATCTTTCTTCATCGCACTTGGGATTTGATGCGCATAGTGTGCTGGAGAAAAAAATAAAAATCAAAAAAGAAGTCGCCGCTATCATTGCAGTTGACCAGGACGGCAAGACAGCTTTGTATCCGCCGGTTGAAATGGTGTTCAACAAAGATTTAAATCTTCTGGACTATCAACTCTGTCCTGCGGACATTCCTCAAAACGTTTTATGGAAAGTAGAAGCTGTTTCATTGGCAGTAGTTCGAAACTTTAAATCACCCGGATTGTTTGCAGTGGAATTATTTGTCGACCAAAACGATGATGTATTTGTAAACGAAACAGCACCTCGTGTTCACAACAGCGGTCATCATACCATCGAAGCCCACTACAGCTCACAGTTTGATATGCTTTGGAGGATCATCCTTGGACATCCTTTGGGAAATACAAAGTATATTCTTCCATCGGTAATGGTCAACGTTATTGGAAGCGATGGCCATTCCGGCGAACCGAAATATGAAGGCCTGAATGAGGTTTTAAAAATTGATAATGCTTTTGTGCACATTTATGGAAAGCATCAAACCAAGCCCGGAAGAAAAATGGGCCATATTACTGTTCTGAGTAATGAAAAACAGGATTTGATTCATAAGGCCAATAAGATCAAACAGCTTCTTTCTGTGGTTTCGGCATCATAATAATTCAAACCTTCGTTTTAGCTCAATAACAAATCCGGATTGAACGTTCCAAAACTGGAATGGCAGGATGAACACTTCGCAGTTTCAGTAAGTGAATCTGCTATTGATACAGTAAGAGCATATATCGATAATCAATTCAATCATCATCAAAAGAAAACTTTTACAGAGGAATATGAAGAGTTTATGAAAAAATACAACTTCATGAAACCTGGCTAAAGCCAATTGAAAAGAACAATTTATACTTATTCTAAAGTCCGCGACAATCGAATATATCAGACGATATAGCCTTTATTAGAATGAGATTAAAATAAGCCTCCTCTTCAACGTTAAAAAAGGTTAAGTCCTTAACGAATAACATTTTTTAAGAAAGCCACTTGGGGAGAACTGCCTAATTTTACGACTTCAAAATTTGAAGAATCTACGATGATTTTACGAGTCCTTTCCTCTTCTATCTTATTCTTTTCTTTAGTTCTTTCGCTTGGTTCCTGTAGTTCTGACCGAAAGAAAAATGCCCAGCAACAAGGAGCCGCGGGTGGACGTGGCGGTGCAGGTGGCCGTAATGCCCCGGTAAGAGCCGATGCTTTTATTGTAAAAACCCAACTTCTGTTGGATAATATTGAAATACCCGGAACCCTTGTTTCAAATGAAGCCGCAGAAATTCATCCTGAAGTAGCCGGAAGAATCACCGGCATTTATTTTAAAGAAGGAGCTTTTGTCAGCAAAGGCGCTTTACTTGTAAAACTTAACGATGCTGATCTGCAGGCGCAGAAAAGAAAATTATTAGTGCAGTTGCAGGTAGCCAAACAAAATGAAAATCGCTCCGAACAGCTATTAAGAATACAAGGTATCAGCCGGCAGGATTATGAGGCCGTGGCTTTACAGGTTACCAACGTGAACGCAGACCTTGCTGTAGTTGAAACTCAAATTGACAAAACAAATATCAGGGCTCCCTTCAATGGAAAGCTGGGATTGAGAATGGTAAGTGTCGGTGCGTACATAAGTCCCACCTCTGTTATAAGTACCATCAGTCAACCCAACCAGCTAAAGCTTGATTTTACCGTGCCCGAACGGTACATCAATCAGATCAACAATAGCAAGGTTGTAAATTTTAAGGTAGACGGCAGCAACAGAACCTATGCAGCAAGAGTAATAGCAACCGAATCTAATGTTACACAAGATACCAGGACCTTGCAGGTACGTGCTGCTGTTCAGGGTACTACTGCAGGATTGGTGCCTGGTAATTTTGCGACAGTACGCCTCAATTTCGAACCGGATCCCAATGCAATTGTTATTCCTTCACAGGCTATCATTCCGCAGGCAAGAGGAAAGAAAGTATATGTTTATAACGATGGTAAAGCAAGCTTTATTGATGTGACTACCGGTATCAGGGATTCTGTTAACGTACAAATTACCGAAGGCCTAAAGGTCGGCGATACTGTTTTAATTACAGGATTATTGGCCCTGAAACCGGAAGCCAAAGTAATACTTGGTAAAGTGGTCAACGGAACAAAGGGCAACACCAATACCAACCGCGGAGATTCGACAGCAAAAACTAAATAATCATTATTCCGAGAGGATGCTTTTATGAATATTTCAGAGCTAAGTTTACGAAGACCTGTACTGGCAGTGGTAATGAATATTATCATTGTAGTCTTTGGTGTGATTGGGTTTAAATTTTTAGGTGTTCGTGACTATCCAGCAATTGACCCTCCTAACATCAGTGTAAGCACATCTTACGGAGGCGCCAATCCTGACATTATCGAAACACAGATAACGGAGCCGTTGGAAAAAGCCATCAATGGTATTGCGGGTGTAAAAAACATTACATCTTCGAGCAGTGCAGGAAGAAGTAATATCAATGTGGAATTTGATTTAGGCGTTGATCTTGAAGCTGCGGCCAATGATGTTCGTGATAAAGTCTCGCAAGCATCCCGCCAGTTACCCAATGATCTGGATGCACCTCCTGTAATTTCAAAAGCGGATGCCAGTTCTGACCCGATCATTTCCATGACCGTGCAGAGTAATACCCGTAATCAATTACAGGTTACTGAATATGCCAATAATGTTTTAGTAGAACGATTGCAAACCATTCCCGGCGTAAGTGGTATTCAAATATGGGGTGAGAAACGTTATGCCATGCGCATTTGGTTCAAACCTCAAAGACTTGCAGCCTACAACCTTACTCCTGCCGATGTGCAGAGTGCAATGCTTCGCCAAAATGTTGAATTACCAAGCGGTAAAATTCAGGGTAACGCCACGGAGCTCACAGTTAGAACATTTGGCCGTTTAAATACAGAAGAAGAATTTGAAAATATTGCGATCAGAAACATTAATGGTGGAGAGATCCGCGTAAAAGATGTAGCTGATGTTGTTCTTGGCCCCGAAAATGAAGAAACGGCATTTAAGGAAAGCGGCATTCCCATGATCGCTTTGGTGATTGTTCCTCAGCCCGGAGCGAATTACGTTTCTATTTCCGACGAATTCTACAAGCGTCTTGAACAAATGAAGAAAGACGTACCGGAGGACATCAAGCTCAATATTGCAATGGACCAAACCCGTTACATTAAAAAATCAATATCAGAAGTTGAAGAAACCCTGATGATTGCAATGGTTTTGGTTATCCTGATTATTTACCTGTTCTTCCGCGACTGGATCATTGCACTTCGTCCATTGATCGATATCCCGGTGTCACTTATCGGTGCATTTTTCATCATGTACATTTCCGGGTTTACCATAAACATCTTATCCTTACTTGCCATTGTACTGGCAACGGGTCTTGTAGTGGACGATGGAATTGTTGTTACGGAAAACATCTTTAAAAAACTGGAAGCAGGAATGCCCAAGTGGCAGGCAGCTAAAGAAGGATCGAAGGAGATCTATTTTGCTGTTATCTCCACATCCATCACACTTGCTGTGGTATTCCTGCCCATCATTTTCCTCGAAGGTTTTGTGGGAAGATTGTTCCGCGAATTTGGAATTGTGGTGGCAGGCGCCGTTTTAATTTCGGCCTTTGTATCCCTAACACTCACACCGGTACTTAACGTTAAACTCACAAGAGACTCTCATAAACATACCTGGTTTTATTATAAGACAGAACCCTTTTTCAAGGGAATGGATAACCTTTATAAAAACTGGCTGACAAGATTTATGAAAGTGCGCTGGATAGCATTTCCCATCATTGTTATTTGCGGAGGAATTATTTATTTCATTGGAGGAAACCTGCAATCAGAGTTGGCTCCGATGGAAGACCGCAGCCAGTTCCGCTTACAGGTAACTGCGCCGGAAGGAAGTGCTTTTGAATATACCGACCAGTTTGTTGAACGGCTTACCAATCTTATACTCGATTCGGTACCAGAAAAACAAACCGTACTTTCTATGACTGCGCCAGGTTTTTCATCAGGTTCAGCCAATACGGGGTCTGTTAGGATTGCTCTTGTTGATCCCACCAAAAGAGACCGGTCTCAGAAAGATATTGTTAATATGGTCAACCGCAACATTTCAAAGTTTTCTGAAGGAAGGGCGGTTGCTATTGAAGAACAAACCATCCAGGTAAACCGCCGCGGAGGACAGCCCGTGCAATTTGTTATTCAGAATAATAATTTCGATAAGATCGCAGAAGTACTTCCAAAGTTTTTAGACGAAGCCAACCGGAGTTCTGTATTGCAAGGCGCAGATGCTGACCTGAAATTTAATAAACCGGAATTGCGTGTTAATGTTGACCGCATTAAAGCAAGCGAATTGGGTGTAAGTGTAGAAGATATTTCCAGCACATTAAACCTTTCCTTAAGTAACAGGCGATTGGGTTATTTTACGAAAGAAGGAAAACAATACCAGGTGCTTGGACAGGTGGAGCGTTCTGACCGGGACGATCCTTCTGATTTAAAATCAATTTATGTTCGCAATTCAAGAGGTGAAATGATTAGTCTTGCCAATCTGGTTACTACTTATGAAGCCACCTCTCCTTCTACGATCTATCACTTCAACCGTTTTAAATCAGCAACCATTTCAAGTGGCTTGGCGCCGGGCAAAACAGTTGGCGATGGTATTGAAGAAATGAACCGCATTGCCAAACAATTGCTGGATGAAACCTTTGTTACTTCACTGTCGGGTTCCTCAAGAGATTACCAGGAAAGCTCCAGCAACATGGGATTTGCTTTCTTACTTGCTCTTGGATTGATC
>JAGIAB010000659.1 GCA_017745135.1 Flavisolibacter sp. | reverse complement strand
CCGATGGCCGATGGCCGATGACCGATGACCGATGGCCGATGACCGATGACCGATGGCCGATGGCCGATGACCGATGACCGATGGCCGAGAATACAATAACGTGCTATTTGCTGCATTCCCTTTAAACCGCAAAGTTGACTTCAAATTAAAAGTGTGCCCGCGGCCATCGGCCATCGGTCATCGGCCATCGAATCTCACCTCAATTTGCAAATTCCAAAATGTAAAGTATATTTGACGTAAAGCAAACTTTACACATATGCAATCTCGTCTTTTACCCCGCGCCTGCAAGATCGTAGGTATGATCATCGCCTCGCTGGCATTTATCACCCCTGTTATTGCAGGTATGCTTCATGCTGTAACCTGGGAACAGGGCGAGCCTCGTAGAAAAATTGCAAATAGCATTGTTCTGGTCGGACTAATGTTGATGGTGCTGGCCAAGGAAAAAATCGAAGATGAATTCATGAACTATTGCCGTCTTAATGCATTCCGGGCAGCTATGCTCGCCGGCGTCATTTATTTTATACTCGACTATGCAGGGATTTTCAAAGGATCCATTGTTAGCACACCCTTTGGTCTTATTCTATCCGAGATCCTGGTCTATCTGATGGTTTTTCATATTCAAAAACTCGGAATCAAGTAGAATGATCAACAACATAAAAGCCCTGCGGGATAAGAATGGAATTACACAGGAACAACTTGCAAAAATGGCTGGCGTCAGCCGTCAAAGTATTATTTCCATTGAAAAAGGACAATATGTTCCAACAACCATTCTTGCGTTGAAACTGGCAGAAGTTCTTTCCGTTAAAATGGAAGAATTATTTGTATTGGAGAAAAGCGACTGGAAATAATGCCAATTTTAGTTACTGAAATTCCAGTTGATGATCGGCAGGCTTCTTTTTTCATTCCTGTTCCACAACCCGATTTGTATTCCTCTGGTTTTCTTACTATTATTCATAAATCCGATCTGAAACCCATTCATTTTATACGTTTGGTTGAATATTCCCAACTGAATACCATTATGCACTTCTGCAAAACTGATCGCACTAAAAGAAACCCCATTCACCCGCCCCATCAATTGCGCTACCGTTCCAACAGTGATACCATTCACCGTACAATTACAAGCGGTTCCGGTTAAAGACACATTCAAACCATAAACCTTTTCAGAAACAACATGCTTTTTAAACTCCTGGAAAGCACTGTCCGTTTCTGAAACCGGACTTGATGGCACAAAAGCAGCAAGCAGACCAACCCCGGGAACTTCAGCTCTCAGTCCGATAGTAGTTGTCCTCCTTGCACTATCCATGCTGGGCCATAACCCACCGGATACACCAAGGATCACTGCATTTTTTTTATGAAAGGTCCAGGCAGGAAAATAAAATTTCTTCCTCTGCGCCGCTGCATCATTACTCATAAAACAAATACAGAGTGACAAAATGAAGGTTGGCACATACCTCCGGAAAAGAAACCCGCTCTTCCCTTTCATCAAACATGTATCGGTTTTCGGCAACATCATCATTTCTTAAGAAGTTTTATTATCCTCAATGTAAACTACAGTCTTTTGAAAATGCTTCCCTCTACAGTACTTTTATCCAATGGTTAAACCTTACAGCATATTCAAAC
>JAGIAB010000658.1 GCA_017745135.1 Flavisolibacter sp. | reverse complement strand
AGTTCGTAATTTCGGAAGGATTGGGTCACCGGAGAATTTACCGCGATGAGCAATCCCTGAATAAAGTCATGGAGTTTTTATAAAGTTTGAATAGCTGTTCGGGTTTCAATTTGTTCATTTTTGCAAAGCAATGGGATATGCATATCTATAGTTATTTAGCGCTGGGCGATTCTTACACAATAGGCGAAGCCGTGCCGTTAGGCAAAAGTTTTCCTTATCAGGTGGTTCAATTGCTTCGGAAGAAGGAATACGCTTTCAATGCTCCCGAAATCATTGCTAAAACAAGCTGGACTACTGATGAATTGCAGGAAGCTGTTAATAATTATACACTGCTGTCTAAGTATGATTTTGTGACAGTTTTAATTGGAGTAAACAATCAATATCGTGGAAGAGATGCTATTGAATACAAAGAACAGTTGGAGGAAATTTTAAAAAAAGCGATTGAACTCGCTAATGGAAAAAAGGAGCATGTCATCGTCATTTCAATACCGGACTACGGCGTTACTCCCCATGCAAAATCTATGGATGCAAATAAAATTTCAAAAGAAATTGAAGTCTTTAATGGCATTAACAAAGCCTTGTCCATTCAATATAAGGTACAGTATGTTGATATTACAGCAGGATCAAAAGAAGCAAAGAACGATGCCTCGTTGATAGCTGTGGACGGACTGCATCCTTCCGAAAAAGAATACACAAAATGGGCCGAAAAAATTGTTGAAGCATTTACTTCTCAGCTTAAATAACCATACACAACCTTGAGGCAAAAAAATCGTTCTTATAGATAAAATCAACATCTTGCCTTATACTTGCATGTTTGTAAGCAGGAATTTTCTGCTGAAAAATCGATGAGAATTTAAAATTATGCCCAAGAATTTGTTGATAGTTGAGTCGCCGGCAAAGGCAAAGACCATTGAAAAAATCCTCGGCCCTGATTTCGAGGTTAAAAGTTGTTTTGGTCATATCCGCGACCTTGAAAAGGACGACATGGGAATTGATATTAAAAACAATTTCAAGCCGCGTTATATAGTTCCTGATGAAAAGAAAAAAGTGGTGAGTGACCTGAAGCAACTGGCTAAAAAAAGCAACGAAGTATGGCTGGCAACGGATGAGGACCGCGAAGGAGAAGCCATTAGCTGGCATTTATGCGAAGTGCTTGGTTTGGACCCGGAAACAACAAAGCGAATTGTTTTTCATGAGATCACCAAGCCTGCCATTCAGCGTGCCGTAAAGCAGCCAAGAACGGTTGATATGAACCTGGTAAATGCGCAACAGGCACGTAGAATATTGGATAGAATTGTAGGTTTTGAATTGAGCCCTGTACTTTGGCGGAAGATCAGCATGAAGAATAATTTAAGTGCAGGCCGTGTGCAGAGTGTAGCCGTGCGTTTGATTGCTGAACGCGAAAGAGAGATCAATGCTTTTAAGCCTCAAAGTAGTTTCAAAATCGAGGCAACATTTATTTCAGAAGATACTTCAGGAAGGCAACTTCCTTTCAAAGCAGAAGGATCTAAATTTAATAATGCAGATTCTGCAGAAAAATTTTTGCAGGAATGTGTTGGTGCCAATTATACTGTAAAAGATATACAGGTAAAGCCAACCAGGCGTTCGCCTTCTGCCCCGTTCACCAC
>JAGIAB010000657.1 GCA_017745135.1 Flavisolibacter sp. | reverse complement strand
ATCCTGGTGAAACTGGTCTTGTACATCAAGATAATATGGCTTGAGAAGCCCAATATCAATTCCGCCGGAAAAGCTTGCAGTGACGGCAACTCCATTTTTGTTTCCTTTTTGTCCCAGGATGTATTGCTGTCCAAAACCCAGTTTTGCCTGGTAAAAATTATTCTGTTTACCAAAAACAAATGAGTTGCTGAAAAACTGGGCCCCTTGTGTTTTTTCCTCTTTGCGATGCTTGATCTCCGTTAATTCAATTGAATAAAGATTGGTATAACGCTGAGATTTTCTCTTTCCCAATTCATAAAAAACACCGTAGCCATTGGTTCGAAGCTCCACTCCAAACACACTTTGCTTGTGGAAGGAAAGATTGCCTTCTTCCTCCTGTTTAATGATGGCGTTGATCCTTTGGCGCTTTTCGTCTTTTTTATCGGCCTTACTTACCCTTCTTTGTTGTGGATTATTTTGTCGGGTTGAATCCTGGGCAAACAAAGAAACACCTGTGCTAAACACTAAAATGAATAGAAATATTTTTTTCACGAAATAAGAATATATAGTTGAACGTAAATTTAGGCAAAAAAGTATGACGTCAATTGTTGAATACGAAGGAGATCTAAGAACGGTTTGCACACACCTGCGTTCACAAAACAGTTTTGAGACCGATGCCCCGGTAGATAATAACGGAAAGGGCGAACGTTTTTCCCCTACCGATTTAATGGCAACTTCTCTCGGGACCTGTATGATCACTGTTATGGGCATTAAGGCAAGGACAATGGGTTTTGATCTGAACGGAGTCAAAATAGAAGTTGAAAAAATCATGAAGGCTGATCCAAGAAGAGTAGGCGGAATTAACTTATTTTTTCATATTCCTGATAATCTCAGGAACATTGATGAAAAAACAAAGCAGATTTTAAAACATACCGGCAATACCTGCCCGGTTCAGCACAGCATTCATCCCGATATTGAAGTGAATGTGGATTGGGGAGACTGGAGCTAAGCAGATTTCCTAAGTAATAAAACAAAGCGGGTTGCTATGAATTAAAAGAGCCGGGAAGTAGCTTTATGTCAAATCCAAACCCCATGACAAAACATCTACTTTTTTGGCGCATTGTTTTATTTGCAATCCTGTTTGCTTTATTGTTTTTTTCGTGCAGGGCGCTAACTCCGGAACAGGCAGCACAAGGTGGACATAAAAAAGTGAGAACAGTAATGTGATCGAAGGTTAAGTTTTCAGCAAAGCATTTCCAATAGCGCATTGAAGGCAATGCCTGCGATCACAATACTGTGTTTTGAGCTCAATGAAAGATTGAGAATCGAAAGCTGATTTATTGGAAAGATGTAAACCGGCCCATCCTTTTGTTATTGCATTCATTTCTGGGGGCAATTCTTCAAGCCAAAGGATGGCTTTGTTTTTATACTTTTCTTCTTTGTGGTAAAGCCCGTAAGCAAATAGAACAGGAACAATGGTATTGATGATCACATTTTCGATCATGTCTTTTCCAATTGTTTTCTTTTTAAAGGAAGAAGATTCATCGAACCTGTAATGATAATGCCAGTAGTCGTTGGCAGTTACCTCAAATAATTTTTTGAGTTCTGCTGGTTTTTCAATCTCCAAAATTTTGGAGAAAAGATGTGCCGAGT
>JAGIAB010000656.1 GCA_017745135.1 Flavisolibacter sp. | reverse complement strand
CGATAGCTATCGGGATTCGGAGACGCTGCCGCCCCTCTCCACGTGGAGAGGGGTTGGACGACTCCTATATCATTAGAGTTTTATTGGGGTGAGGTTGAAGAAAATTGAGACACTACCATCTGTCACAAATTCCAGGCCCGGATGAAATGAAAATGTCACAACCATTATGGATGGAGCAACCTTATCAGGTAGAAGAATAGACTACGCAGCTTGCAGGCTGTAGTGAAAGGGTTTGGCGCCGTTCTATTTTATTGGGGTGTGGAGTGAAGTTGTCGCGTTCAGATAACCATTGCTGCTCTTTTGAATCAAGAATTTTGGATGAGGTTTTTATGGATGGGACAGTGTAGTTAATTTCTCCATCAGAAAAATTAAAAAGACAAAACATGCTTTCTTCCATTCCAGCCGTATGCCGGAATAAAACAAAAGCTTTTTTATTGATCACTTCTGCACGCACATTCCGTTTTTGAAAATCTTTCAGAGGTGCTAAGGTCTTTCTCATCCTGATCAGTTCTTTGTGCCAGTTCAAAATCAGGTTGTGATCACCCTGGTTTTTTTTCTGCCACTGAAGCTTACACAGCTTAAATGTATTTTCATCCTGCGGATCAGGTATGTTTTCATCAAAGCCGAACGCTTCAAATTCTTTTCTCCTTCCTTCCTGCACTGCTTTAATTAAATCTTTATCGCTATGACTAACGAAATAATAGAAGGGAGATTGGTCTCCATATTCTTCACCCATAAAAAGCATTGGAATATAGGGAGATAAAAGGATAGCTGCTGATGCCAGCTTCACTCTTTCAAAATCCACCAGCATACAAAGTCTTTTTCCATCGGCACGGTTTCCCACCTGATCATGGTTTTGATTGAAGACGACAAACTTGTTTCCCGGAAGATTTGCAGAAGAAGCGCCATGTTTTCTTTTTCTGAATTTTACCCACTCACCACTATGTACAAATCCATCGTTGTATGCTTTTACCAGTTGCTCCATCGTTCCGAAATCATAATAACGTTGTTGGTCAGATGGATTGAGTAAAACATACAGCGCATGATGAAAATCATCGAGCCATTGTGCATCAAAGCCATAGCCGCCTTGTTCAGGAGCTTTTACAACTTTAGGACTATTCAAATCACTTTCTGCAATTAAAGAAAATGACCGGCCCAATTTTTCTTCAAGTGCTTTTACTTTCTGATGTGTCAATTCCCAAAAATGCACAGCGCCGTTATCAAACACAGTATGAATGGCATCACAACGCAAGCCATCGATATGATAATTCCGAAACCAATGGATTACATTTTCAGAAAAATATTCACGAACGCCATCACTCCATTCACCATCAAAATTGATAGCATCGCCCCAGGGTGTACAATATGTTTTTGTGAAGTACGGACCAAATTGCGAGAAGTAATTTCCTTCGGGACCTAAATGGTTGTACACAACATCCAGGATAACAGCGATACCTTTTTGATGACAGGCATCTACCAGTTTTTTCAACCCATCGGGTCCTCCGTAAGAGTTTTGAACAGCATAAGGATACACGCCATCATAACCCCAGTTTCTCTCACCAGGAAATTGAGAAACTGGCATCATCTCCAATGCATTCACACCGAGTTCTTTTAATTCATCCAACCTTGGGATG
>JAGIAB010000655.1 GCA_017745135.1 Flavisolibacter sp. | reverse complement strand
ATTTTCTGAACTGCTTAATCGAGTCAACTATGGCAGAATCCACTACTAATCGTTGGGTGGAATCGGGAATGGAAAAATTTGTTTTTAAAAGATTGAGAAGGGAATCGTTCATCCGGTGAAGCCTTCTGTTCTCTTCTCCCTGGTGAAAATAATCATCCAGTTTATCCACCTGCGTATTCATTGTGCCGGTAAATTCATTAGCTACTCCTAAAAAAGCAGCATGATGCACCCTGTTGTATTTGAAAAGCATGTACAACGAAAACACCTGTAACAGCACAAATGCCAGAAAGGTAGAGTACCGCCGAATGAAAAGAAAGATGTTACGCATAGAAGGTAGAAGGTTAAAGGTGGAAGGTAGAAGGTGGCTCTTGCCTTTTTGCCCTTTACCTTCTGCCTTTTGCCTTATCTCATAACGAATGGATAGCGATCATAATTTTTTAAAGCCAATCCTGTGCCACGAACCACACTCTTCAGTGGATCATCGGCCACATGCACAGGTAATTTTATTTTCTGGCTTAACCTTTTATCAAGGCCTTTTAACAAAGCACCACCACCAGTCAGGTACAAGCCACGGCGATAAATATCTGCGGCCAATTCAGGAGGCGTTTGTTCCAGGGCTTTCAGAATGGCTTCTTCCATTTTGAAAATGGATTTGTCCAGCGCTTCAGCAATTTCCTGGTAGCTTACCATGATTTGTTTGGGAATACCGGTAACCAAGTCACGGCCGTTTACAGGAAGATCATCCGGCGGATTGTCAATATCCTTCATGGCAGCACCAATCTGTATTTTGATCTGCTCTGCAGTTCTTTCACCAATTAATAAAGAGTGATAACGGCGAAGAGCCTCCATGATATCAGCAGTAAACTCATCTCCTGCTACACGAATGGATTGATCGCAAACAATACCGGCAAGGGCAATCACGGTAATACCGGTAGTACCGCCACCAATATCAATGATCATATTACCTACAGGTTCTTCTACATCAATACCAATACCGAGTGCAGCCGCCATTGGCTCATGTATAAGGTAAACTTCTTTTGCTCCGGCTTGTTCGGCACTGTCGCGAACGGCACGTTTTTCCACCTCTGTAATAGAGGAAGGAATACAGATCATCATTCGCCAGCTTGGAGGGAAAAGAGGTTTTTTGGGATAAACCATTTTAATCATTTCACGAAGCATGAGCTCGGCTGCGTTAAAATCGGCAATCACGCCGTCTTTCAGGGGGCGAACAGTTTTGATGCTTTCGTGGGTTTTTTCATGCATCATCAGGGCCCGTTTGCCTACGGCCAAGACTTCTTTTGGGTTGTTGCGGTTCAAGGCTACGATAGAAGGCTCATTCACTACGACTTCGTCATTGTGGATTATCAAGGTATTGGCGGTTCCCAAGTCTATCGCTATCTCCTGCGTGAACCAGTTAAATAGTCCCATGCTACTGTATTGGATTTAAATGTTTTGAAGGTTCGTGCAAAATTGGTGGAAATAAATTGAAATGTCAAAGTAAAAACGCTGAGTAGCAAAGAATATTTTTCGATGAATCATAAGGCTTATGAAATGTTACTCAAATTCACTCCAGAATTCAATTCCACTGATTACTTCTTCTCTGAATTTGGTTAGCAAATTGAAAGAAGCCCACACCTTCTA
>JAGIAB010000654.1 GCA_017745135.1 Flavisolibacter sp. | reverse complement strand
GATGGGATCTTAATTTTTAAAATATTTTTTATGACTCGAACAAAATAGTAACTTCAAGGTAATTTTTCATAGGTTAGCAACGGCCCGTCTTTTCAAAGGCAGGCCATATTTTGATCAATTTATTTCGTCACTTATATGTTCTGAAACGTCGGAAGAATGCCCCCAGTTGGGGGTATTTTTTTCAAGGTAAAATGGGGCACGCCCAATACTTAAGAACGCTTCATATTCGAAAAATGCACTACCAGGGGAAATGCTATAGTCTTTACCATCTGAAAGTACACTTTCGAACATTGCCCAGAGATATGCCTTTACCTGCTTTTCTGTATACAACCTGGTAAATTCATTGATAAGTTCGTGAACATGCTTTTCCCCGTTAAGACGCACGTATCTAAAATCCTCATTGCTGATGCAAAATGCCTTTGCCTTTTTGTTTTCTTTCATGGCCCATGCAGCTGCAGTTGAATGTAAGGCCTCTATTATTACTTCAAATTTTTCTGTAAAAAACAACAGATATTTTCTGTCGGTCTCATTACAGAATGTGCCGTATTCGGCGGAAACTGCACAATATTTCCATGCCTGCCATAATTCCAATAATTCCCCTAACTGAAAATTATCATAAACATGTGCAATACAGCTAAGAGGCTTTCTCTTAACCAGCTGAAGAAATCGGAAGCTCTCGGGCTTAAAATTGTGGGCCTGATCGGCGATAGCTGTGTCGAAGGTTCTTGTTTTCATAATGTTTTATTTGGTGAGCTTTAAAATAAAGCCATTGAAAACTTAAAAACAATACAACTTGTTGTACTTCAGTAGGTAATTTATCCACCTGTTTTGGAGGAAACCGGTACTTTTCTGTGAATAAGGGTGAAATTTTTCTCCATTGCTGCTTAACACTGAAAAGGGCAGCAATTTATTGCTGCCCTAATTGAAGAATATTCAATTTGGTTGATCCTCTCTTTCCGGCCGGATGTTGGCTCTATCTTAGGTTAAAGGAAATCTATGGGACTCTACCCTTCTTCTTATGTCAGCCTCAGCGGCGACCGTAAATCCGACAACCGCCAGGTTGGAAATATATACCGTCGATTGGGTATCTCCAATTTTGCAACGGACCATTTCGTCCTTTTCATTACTTTCCTTAATAAAAATAACGCCACCAAATATAAATCGCTGGCCATCTTTTACTGATCCTAATGTGCTCCATTCTTCCATTCCACTAAAATAGTATAAAGAATCGTCAAGTTTTTACGGTTTTCCGTAAAGTAACTTCTAAATTTAAAAGCTTTTCAATAAATCGCATATCCGAGGAGTCAACCCGAAGTTTTACTCCTGAAGGATATTCCAGCTCAATTATCTTCTCGTATATTTTTTCAACAAAATTATTTTCTGGAAATTGGGGCTCCGGCGCAGTTACTGCTTCGATGACGCTATCTGCAAATGACCGTTTTTTAGGCACATACAAATTCGACAGGTCTTTACCTCGACCGGCCAAAACATCAATATACTTTGCAAAAGGCCGATATTCAAATTCGATTAGCCAAGCCAGAAGTTCTACGTTTTTATCGCGGGTGTTTAGCCCTTTTTTCAGGTAATTGGATAGGGGTTTGAATTTGTCCAAATCAAAGTGCCGAATACAAGATGGTCGAAAT
>JAGIAB010000653.1 GCA_017745135.1 Flavisolibacter sp. | reverse complement strand
GTTAACAGGGCAAGATCTTTATTTAAATATTTTGTATCCGTTGTAAACAGTTTTTTCATATTGTTATTTAATGTGATAAAAAAAGTTACGCACTGCTCATCTGCTATTTATCATTTTCCCCTTTGTTTCTGCAATGCGTAACTATATTTTACTACTGGGCTAAATAGCCACCATCTGCCGGATAGTAACCTCCCGTTACAAATGAGGCTTTAGGAGATGCCAGCCATAAGATCAATTCTGCAATTTCTTCTGCTTCACCCAGGCGTCCAATCGGATGTAAACTTACAAGAGCGTCTAATGCCGCCTTGTCAAGTGAATTCATTACCAGTGGTGTTTTAATATAACCCGGACCAACTGAGTTTATGCGGATGTTTTTATCGGCGTATTCCAGGGCGGCCGCTTTGGTTAATCCTACTACACCATGTTTTGCTGCTACATAGGCCGGAGAAAATTTCGTTCCGGCTCCTCCAAGAATGGATGCAATGTTGACAATGCTTCCTTCTTTTTGGAGCATTGCCGGAATCTGATAGCGCAATCCATAGAATACACCTGACAGATTAATATCAATTACTTTTTTCCATCCGTCTACCGGATATTCGCCGGTAGCACCCAAAGGACCACCAATACCAGCATTGTTCACAGCAATATCCAGTGCCCCATATTTTTCAACGGTTTGTTTTACCAATGCTTCATTGTCTTCAGGTTTTGATGAATCGGCTTTGATGTAAAATGCTTCACCACTATTTTTTTTGATTTCTTCTACTGCGCTCTTCCCATTTTCTTCACTGATATCTGATACTACTACTTTAGAGCCTTCTTTTGCAAACAACAGTGCAGTTGCTTTGCCAATACCGGAGCCTGCGCCGGTAATAATGGCTACTTTATTTTCTAATAGTTTCATAATGCTAATCGTTTAGGGGTGAAAAAATAATGTTATCAATTATCGTACAAATTCGCCGTCAGCCTTGATGCGTACCTCATCACTGATCATTGGAGGAGGAAAGCCATTGCCGAGGTTAAAATCAGAACGTTTAATCACTCCAGTTACCTGGAACCCCGCAGTGGGTTTTTTGTTCATCGGATTTTCAACTGTTCCTGTGTATGTCAAATCCATTGTTACGGGTTTGGTAACACCATGAAGTGTCAGATCACCAGTAAGCTTGTATTTGTTTTTGCCTGCATTTTTTAAGGAAGTGCTTTTAAAATGCATGGTCGGATATTTTTCTGCATCGAAAAAATCAGCGCTTTTCAGGTGATTATCTCTTGCTTCAACCCTGGTGTCGATGGATGCTATTTTTGCATTCAGTTCAACTACGGCATCGCTGAAGTCTGGTTTTAATGAAGTAACGGTCACATCAAAATCATTAAACACACCCGATATATCTGAAATTCCAAGGTGCTTTACTGTAAATCCAAGCTGCGAATGCGGCGGATCGTTTTTCCAGATGTTGTTTAGAGATGTAAACGCTGTTAATGCAACAAAAGCTGTAAGAATGATGAATAGTTTTTTCATTGTACTTGTTTTTATGTGGTTTTAAATTTTTGATTGATTAGTTGTGTAAAATTTTCCAGCCCGCAAGCCAGTTGTAATTGTATTTCATTCCCAACTGTATCAGCAAAAGCTGCATGTTTTCAAGCGTTCTGC
>JAGIAB010000652.1:1712-3086 GCA_017745135.1 Flavisolibacter sp. | reverse complement strand
ATTTTTGGACGTGAATCGTCAAACGTGAAACGTGAATTTGAGTTTTCCTTAACTCATCAAACTCTTGAAGTTTGGAGAACAAAAGAAATTGACTTAAAAAAACGCTTCCATTCACGATTGACGATTCACGATTGACGATATGAACATTTCATCCTTCATTGCACGCCGCATTGCCTTCAACAAGCAAAAATCGTTCTCACGGTTTATTATCAGGCTGTCTGTTACAGCAACCGTGATCAGCGTGGCTGTGATGATTATTACACTTTCTTTTGTAAATGGATTCCAGGAGACCGTAAGCAATAAAGTATTCAGCTTTTGGGGACATATAAGAGTGGGCTTCCGTCAGCCTATGAAAGCTACCATTGCCGAAGAAGAGCCGATACGGGCGAATGATTCGCTAGTCAAAAGTATCAGGCAGATTCCGCAGGTGAAGTCGATCCATTCTTTTGCTACCAAGTATGCAATTTTGAAAACAACCGATGAAATAGAAGGCGTATTGGTTAAAGGATTGGATTCAACTTATGATACGGCACACATGAAATCCTTCATGAAAGAAGGAAGATGGATACAGTTCAATGACAGCACGTATTCCAGAGAAATTGTGATCTCTACATACACCGCCCAGCAACTCAATCTTAAACTGAATGACCGTGTGCTGATCTATTTCATTAAACCCGATGGCAGAATGCGTCCGGATAAACTGACCATCGTGGGCATTTATAAAACAGGTATCGAAGACTACGATAAAACATATGCGATCGGTGATTTAAAACTGATAAGAAGGTTGAATGAGTGGGCCGAGGATCAAATTGGCGGCTATGAAATTTTTCTGAAAGATTATAAGCAGATGAATGCCGTTAGCGATGAAATTTTCGGGTTGGCTGATTTTCCCCAATTATGGGATACCAAAACCATACAGCAGGTGTACCCGAACATTTTTGACTGGCTGAACATCCAGGACACCAATCAATATATTTTAATCACCATCATGACCATCATTGCTATTATTAACCTGATCACCTGTTTGATCATTTTGGTATTGGAACGATTGCGAATGATCGGCACTTTAAAAGCATTGGGTGCCAGTAATTGGACGGTTCAAAAGATCTTTTTGATCCATTCCGCCCTGATCACTCTCACAGGAATTGTAATTGGCACTTTGTTGGGATTGGGCTTGTTGTGGTTGCAGCAAACCACTGGGTTCATACACCTGCCCGAAGAGGCTTACTACATGGACAAAGCTGAAGTAAAAATCATCTGGTGGCAGATTGCCTTGGTGATTGGTGTCACTTTGTTTGTTTCAGTTTTGGTTTTGCTGATACCATCATTTATTGTGAGAAGAATACAGCCGATAAGAGCGATACGGTTTAGTTA
>JAGIAB010000652.1:0-1579 GCA_017745135.1 Flavisolibacter sp. | reverse complement strand
GAGGCAGGTCGTTTTCCAATGGATTATTAATTATTGATTATTCAGCAAGTCTTCAAGTTTTGGAGTTTCACCAATAATTAATAATCAATAATCTCGCTATCGTAAAACAATCCTGTAACAAAGGAAAACCGAATTCACGTTTCACGTTTGACATTTCACCATTGACCATTCACCATTCACATCATCAGATGCGACAAAATAATTCCCGCAGCCACCGCAGCATTCAACGATTCGGCTTCTCCTCTTTTTGGAATTGTAATTTGTTCCGTGGCATATTGGAGAATTTCTTTTCTCACGCCTTTGGATTCATTGCCAATGATCAAAATACCTTCTTTCATTTTAGAGCGATCATGCAAAGGGCGTCCATGCAATGTAGCAGCAAGCACGGGTACTGTTTGTTCTTTCAACCATTCTTCATTTTCATCGTAATAAACATTTACCCTTGCAATACTTGCCATGGTTGATTGCACCACTTTTGGACTATACACATCGGCACAGCCCGGAGTGCAAACAATGTTTTTTATTCCAAACCAGTCGGCTGTTCTTACAATGGTCCCAAAATTTCCGGGGTCCTGAATCGTGTCAAGATAAAGAGTAAATGAAGAAGCATCCGGTTTTTTTGAGGGCAGCTTTTTAATAACTGCAATTACCTGGTTTGGAGTTTGCAATTGAGATAATCTCCGGAGCCCGATTGAATCCACTTCTACAACATTTGCTACTTCCGGCAAGGAACTGTTGGATTCTATCCATTCCTTAAGAGCATATATTCTTTCAATTTTTTGTGGAATTAATTCAAGCAATTCCCCGACAATTTTCGGTCCTTCTGCTATAAATAGTTTTAACTCATCTCTAAATTTTTTGTGGCTCAAACTTTGAATATCTTTGATTTCCTTTTTACTTAGCATAGACCGGCGTTTCGATTATGAATGTTCCCGCGGCAAAAACCATTAAAGCCCTTTATCTTTTTTTTGTAATTGCCGCATTCGCTACTGTTTTTAGTTCCTGCGTTACAGATTATCCCAGGAAGCCTTTTGTTTACAATTACAATATTGATATCAAATCAAACGATAAATATACTCCCGAGGAAGTAAAGGTATTACACGACCAGTTAGAACAGCAATTACACGACAGCATCCGTGTGCGAAGAGAACGAAAGTTTTTGTTTTTTAAAGTTTTGAAAAAGCCTCCGGTTTTTGATAGTGTGAACATGAGCACATCGCAACGCTACATGCGGACTATGCTTCATACCCTGGGATATCTTCGCGACAGCATCAACTCATCGTATAAAATCGATACCGTCGAAGACCAATATCGTACCGTTGTAAATTTTAATGTCTTTCCGGGAAGATTGTTCAAAATGGATTCGATCTGGTACAACCTGCTTGATTCTGTTCCTTACACACCACAAATAGATACACTCCAAAAGCTTACCGTTAATTCATTAAAAGAAGCGGTCATTCGCAAAGGCGATCCGTTTTCACAATATCTTATTTCTTCTGAGTTAGATCGCATTGCCGACCTGGCAAGAAACAACGGTTATCTAAAATTTGGGAAGGAACAATTGCTGGCGGTATGGGAT
>JAGIAB010000651.1 GCA_017745135.1 Flavisolibacter sp. | reverse complement strand
TGATCCGTTCAAACACTTTATGAACGATGGCATCGCAATAAACCAGGTTGAAAGAATAGATTTCTGAGTGGGAATAAAATTGTTCAACCTGTTTTTGAAGCAAGGTTTTCGCCCGGTTCAAACGAACTTTTACATTCACCTGGGTTATTTCTAAAAGTTCGGCAGTTTCGGCGACAGAAAATCCTTCCACCTCTCTTAACACAAATACGGTACGGTACATTACGGGTATGCTCTGAAGACTTTTTTCCAGTACCGATGCCAGCTCATGATTTAAAAGCATATTATCGGTTTGAATTTCTTTTGTTGAAACATACATAGGCTGATGGTTTGGTTCCACCACCGTTTCGGCCGGAACCTCATTTTTAAAATATCCGTACTTCAGTTTGTAAAGGCATTTATTGACTATGATCCTTGATATCCAGGTTTTATAGGATGAACGGCCTTCAAATTTTTGTAAAGACATATAGGCCGAAACATGCGTATCCTGCATCAGGTCCTCTGCGTCCTGGTGATTAAAACCATAGCTTCTTGCAATCTTATACAGTACCGAATTGTACCTTCTTATTAATATCTCAAATAAAGAGATTTCGCCTTTCAATATTCTTTCGATCACTGAAAAGTCGGAATCCACTGCTATGTTGCCGGTCAGATTTTCCATGATTGCCGATTTAGATTTTTATTCACTCTGCTACTTTCCTCTGTAAAGAGTAACCAAAGCTTATAAAGGTTACAGGCGTATGCCTGATTTTTAAAACTGAACAATCAGCACTCGCCAAACTCAGGAAGAAAAACTCCGTTTACAGCTATAATGTTCTTTACAGGTATTTCCAGTCCGTTATCCATTTTAATGCTTTCAGATGAAGGACTGCTGTCATTCACGTTCATTATAAAGCCTTCCTCCCTTGCGATTCCATTACTATCCATTAATAAATGCACTTTTTCTTTCGAGTGATAAAAGGCTTTCAGAAGTTCAAGAAAAGTTTCATTTTCATTAAGTGTTACTCTGCAATTCATACTTATATCATTTTAAATAATAGCACACAAAGCCTGCCATCTTATTTGTTTTAAAAAAAACTCTAAGCAATTCCTTCCGTGGCACAAAATATTTTCATCTCAAACAAAATCAATTACCCGCATAAAAATAATACAGGACAAAATTATCCTTTATTTTAAAATCACCTACCTTTGAAAAAGAAAATATTCACGACAATATGTAGCCGGCGATGATGTGTAACGAAGAAAATCCTCGCAGGCTCTTCCTGTTTTGTTTCGCAATTGCCTTCGATTCTGTTTGATTAAAGTTGAAGACCGCACCCCTATACAACTAAAACAACAGGCAGATATAAAACACAATAGCATGGAACCAAATGCACCCCTAAACATCCCATTACAGCAGAATGCTACCACTCATGAATTGAATCACAATGGAAATAATCACCACGAACAACACCACAAGCAAAGTTTTATTTTCAAATACATCTTTAGCCAGGATCATAAAACAATTGCCAAGCAATTTCTTATAACAGGCATTATATGGGCCATCATCGGATCTTTTTTCTCAGTAGTGTTCAGGCTCCAGTTAGCCTACCCTGATCAAAGCTTTCCCTTTCTTGAAACCTTATTTGGAAATGCATGGCAAGGGAACATTTAAAGATCCGCGTTTGAACGATCC
>JAGIAB010000650.1 GCA_017745135.1 Flavisolibacter sp. | reverse complement strand
AATCAAAATATCTATGTTCATTGTCAGGGTGGATACAGAAGTGTTATTGCTTCCTCTCTGCTAAAACGGCAGGGTATTCATAATATTCGCAACATAGTTGGCGGGTATAGCAAAATAGCTGAGCAAAAGAACATTAAAACAGAAAAAGAAAGCAGCGTTTTAAATTGATGCACATATACAAAATAAAAAATCCCGCATTTGAGCGGGATTTTTTTTATGCAATGATCTTACCATATTCAGGCTTCCAGTTATGCTTCCACCTTCTATGACTCCATAACCACATTTCAGGATTCGCTTTGATCACGCGTTCTAAATATTGAATATAGTTTTGGGTAAGTTGGGTTTCCGGCAAACTATTCGGTTCCAATGCTGCTAACTCAGGGTGAGCTTCGTAATAGCCGCGTTTTGTTTTGGTGAAATGAACAAAAACAACAGCAGCATCGTTTGCTCTGGCACCCTTTTCAGGACCGGTGACAAAAGGTGTTGGCCTTCCAAAGAAATTGAGCCAATATCCTTTTGATGGTACGCCTGGATTTTGATCCGCTACTAACGCCAGCAAATACTGTTTGTCACGCCACGGAAGCATGGCCGTTCTCATTTTAGTAGCAGGCAATAATACCACACCTGTTTTGCCGCGAATTTTTCGAAACAAGCGATCTATTATTTTATTGCTGATCGGCATATAAACTGTGAGCATGGTGTATGGCGTATAAAATGCCATTGCCAGGTTGGCAATTTCCCAATTGAAATTATGCCCAAGATGTGCCTGGCATATTTTACCTTGTCGATACAGCTCTTCAAACAATTTGGTATCGCAGACAAAATGTTTTCTTATAAAGTCTCTTCCTGCGCTCAACAGTTTAATAGTTTCAATAAAATTATCTGTAAAGTTCCTGTAGAATTTTTTGGCGATCTTTTTTCTTTCAGCTTCTTTTTTTTCGGGAAAGGCAATGCTTAAATTATCAAGCACCACTTTTTTCCGGTAACCTGCTACATGGTAAATAATGAAGTAAGCAAAATCAGAGAATAAATACAGCACTCTTAACGGCAGAAGAGAGACCAGGTACAGCAAACCATAAACTATAGAATACATAGGCTGCGCAAAGATAGCCTAAGACGAATAAGCTGTCTTCTTGAATTACAAAACAATATTTTGGATCAAGTCGGATTTGTATGGATAATCCGTATTGTAATGCAAGCCACGGCTTTCTTTACGGAATGCGGCTCCTTTGATGATAAGATAACCGACAGTAATCATATTGCGTAATTCCAGTAGTTGCGGAGAAACAGTTGTTGCCTGGTACAATCCTTCTGTTTCATCAAATAAGAGATCAATCCTTTTCATGGCTCTTTGCAAACGAACATTGTTACGAACAATTCCGACATAGTCGCTCATTACCTGCTGCAGTTCTTTCAGGCTTTGAGTGATCAGGATCATTTCTTTGGGGTGCGATGTTCCTTCTGCATTCCAATCCGGCACTTCGGGAAGTTCTTTCAACGTGTCCAGTGTATTCACTGCGTCAACATAACAACGGTGGGCAAATACCATGGCTTCCAAAAGTGAGTTGCTTGCTAAACGATTGGCCCCATGCAAACCTGTGCTCGAGCATTCTCCGCAGGCATACAAATTCCGGATAGGGCTTCTTCCCCATTCATCGGTTTTAATCCCGCCACAACTATAGTG
>JAGIAB010000064.1 GCA_017745135.1 Flavisolibacter sp. | reverse complement strand
CCTGGGCACAGCTATCAAGGGCTCATTGTGATCTTTTCTCCCATTGCCGTTGATGTCAATAAAACACCGTAGCTGCAGCCCTGCTTTACCGGCAGTAGCCCGGTCGGAAAATGCAAGCCTGGCTTTGCCCTGACGTTGAATGCTTCCCGTAGCCGTTTGTGTTAAAAGAAATTTTTTACCGGAACTCACGGCACCCACTATAAATCTTACCGAGGAAAGATTGAGGTGGGCTCCCAGACTGATTGTTTTTATTTGCCGTTGAAAATTATTCTCATAACTGAGATTAATGTATGAATCCTGCCAAAAGACTTTTGATACTTCATAGCGCATGTTCATGACTGTGGTCGACTGATAGCGAAACTGCATGCCTGACCTGATGACAAAGGATGAGGGCAGCGAATACTCGAGATTTACGGTACTATAGGCAAAGGCAGATCCATAACCATGCCTCAGGTAGGAATTGAAAGCGGCTTTAAAGCCCGGGCGGGTTACGGCCATTAAAACTTCAGAGTTAACGAGCTTTCTTTTAGGGAGCCCGGCATATTTTGACGAGGCCAGGATTTCTTTCGGAAGAATCGCTTCACCAATGCTTAGCTTAGGAAAAAACAGTGTTTTGCCCGTTTTAAAGTGGCCGGAAACGGCCAACTTGTTTTCGGCAAGAAAGGAGGTGTTGATATGTGTTTGGTTCCTTTGATAGCTGATATGCTCTGACCGTATTTGAAATCCTTTTGACAGGTCATAAACTGCGGTTAATCTTAACCGTGCTGCCGAAGCATAATCGGCTGTAATAACAAGATGAGGTGCCGGAACATACACTGTTTTTAAGAACAACAGGGACTTATTCTCTTGCAGTGAAGAAAGATATTCTGCACCGCCGCTGATGCTGATCCGGGGCCCTACTCCATAATCCATTGCCGCTTTCAAAAAACGGCTGTTCCTTCCATCACTCAGCAGTCCGGCATTTACTACATATTCCAACTGATGGTTTGGTAAAATAACCGGGGGTATGAAGATATTTTTTTTGCGGGCTTTCTCTTCTCCCCATTCGCTGTAAAAACGAAATTCAACAATTGAGTTGCCATAACTCAATGGAATGGTAAATGAAAAATTGCCTTCATTGTCTGCCGTAGTAAAATCAACAAGGCGGTTATTCAGGTACAGTTCCACTTTCCATCCCGGCTCTGTTCTTTCACGAAGCGTATGAGCGCCAAAAGACTTAGCCCGTGAAGAGGGCTTATTAGAGAAACCGACACCAGAAAGAGGATAGTAAAGAGATGTTATAGAGGAGGGAGTGAATTTGCCTACTGTAACCTGCCGCAATAAGTTGTTATCATTGTTAACATAGCGCCACCGATATTGCTGTTGTTGCAGATGAAAGGGAACCGTTTTATACAGGTGCAGTCCGAGATCAAGCTCACCTCCCATAAACTGGAAGTTCGGATTGAGGTTTAGCTGGTAATTGGTTAATTGATTCCCTACCTGGGTTGCCGTAACATTCCAGTGTGCACGGTTAAAACGAAAAAAGGAAAAGGTTTTGCCGATGACCGTATCGGCTTTTGCTTCCGATGTCTTTGGTATCTGGCTGCGCATGCCGTTACGTTGCATTTCGGCCAATACAGGCAGATCCGGTCTTGCAGCAACCGTTACGGAAAGAGTGCGGAACTGAAACCGGCAATCAAGACTGAATATGATTTTAAAATATTCCAGGCGCAGAAAAAGCTGGTTGCCGGTCCCGATCAGCGCCGATGCCTCCAGCGGAAGAGATTTGCCCTGGTAAAGCACCTCGTGTTTAATATTGTCAATGACATAAACATTTGAGGCCTGAATAAAATAACCGGAGAGTACCCGGTTGTTGTTAGCGTATTCGTTACGGATTTTAAGAAAGGTGAAGAGATCAGCAACCGAAAGATAAACGTGTTCTTCCTGGATCAGTGCCGGTATTTCTGCCCTGCCTACACCATTTAAAATTACTGTAACCGTGATCTCATCGTATGGGGGTTCACTTGCTTTTGCTGAAACAACAATGAAAAAAGCGAGAAGGAAAAAACAAGTTTTTGAAGCATACATGAGCGTAACCATTAGAGCGGTAGTTCCACCTCGCCAAGCACCTCCGGCTGACCATCCCTGTTTTTATATATCAGGTGTAGCCTGCAGCCTTTATAAGGATCCAAAGAGGATACAGGCAGCCGCATGCGTACGATGCGCACTTCATTGGGTGTATAAACCGATACACCCTGTACCTCTGCCAGCTTCAACACTTTTCCATCCGGATAAATGCAATTGACAAGCAGGTCGCCATACACAGAGCGTTCGCCTGTGCGGTGTATTTTGAATTTTAAAGCGGCCGAAGTACCGGAAGTATCCAGTTCAGGTTTCCCAATGCTGGCCAAAGCTGTGAGAGCACCTGAACGGATAATTACCGGTAAGGAGATACCGAATACGGGGTTGAGCCGTATGGCAAAGGAAGAATCCCTGGTTGCCTCCTCTCCTTTGGCCGAGGCTTCAGGGGGCGCCCTGAAATACAAATGCGACCGGTACTCACCTTTTTGTAATCCAGCAGACACCTGCTGAATCCTGACCACCTGCGATTCTCCCGGTGCAAGCACCACTGACCTTGGAAAGAACCGGACATAGTTATCGGCAAATCGGCTTGCCGAATCAGGCGTTGTGATTTCTTCAAAAGAGCCATCTTCTTTCATGCGGTAGTGCAGAAGACTAATGGCGTAGCGGGCCGTATCTTTTCCGATATTCGTTAAATTGATCTGCTCCGATCTTTTATTGCCTTCAAAAACAATTCTTTTGGGAAATACCATCAAATTACCCTGTGCAAAACAATTTGACGAGAGGAAAAACAACAGGCCCATTAGCCAAAAGGCATGTCCAGGTTTTGTGAACATAAATATGGTCTTTTAGGAGAATCGGTGAAGCCCGAATTTTTAATTGTAGTTAACAGTTACGGCAAACGGGGTATTTGAAACGTAGGTTCCGGAAACCTGGCTACCACTAACGTGCAGTGTAGCGCCTACATTCAATACCTGAGCGCCGTCCATTAGCGTGCCTGTGCCTGAAGGATCGCTGATGAATTCATCAACCGTCATGGTTTCAGAGCCATCCTGTCTTGTAAGCGTAACGATTTCCGGCAAACTAATGGAGTAGGTATAAGCGCCTTCACCAAATACGCTAAACGAAGCTGCTGATACCGTTCCGCCAACAGCAGGTAAGGTAACGCCACCTGTTGCGGTACGGTCGCCATCAGGTGAAAGAATTACAGTACCCGGCAATGGTGATACGGCAACGTTACCAAATTCCAGATCAACAGTTTTGCTGATTGAAATTGGGGTTACAATCGTAGCAGAAGCCGTGGCTGTAGCTGATGACTGCGCAAACATTTTCGAACTGCTCAAGATCAGTGCTAACGCAACTGTCGTAAATTTTGACATCTTTTTCATAATTGGTACGTTTGATTTTGTGGGCGCAAAACTATAAGCGCCTGTTGCCGTTTTAAAGGAAATGAAAGAGTTATTTAACGATGTACCGATTCATTTTAATGAGCAGTAAGTAAAACAAGGACATCTACATGTTTTATTTAGACCTATACCCTTAGAAGCCCGTATTGACTAATCTAAAGAAGGAGTAAAAAGTCTAAAGCTGTAAGCAAGGCAGCATTATCATAAATACGGATGTTTTTGATGCGGAGGATGGTGTTAGTAATTCAGAAAAATTAAGCGTTGCAGTTTTAAATGAATGCATGAAAATTGTTTTCCTACGACACCAGCGTTTTAAGATTCTGAAATTATTTTATCTCTCAAAAAGCAGACTTGGTGTTCTTATAAAGCCGTTTATCTATCTGCATGTAAATGCATTCCCTTACCAGCGCAAGTTTTTCTGGATTTTATCACTTGGCTCACATCATCTTTCCTTATTATTCTTTTTATTTGCCATCGTTTGTACAAAAACAGACCAGTAATAACCGGTCATGCATAAGCGTAAGAAAAAGCATGTTGTCTTTTTCTTCTCAATCCCTTTCCGCCTAGTTTCCGATACCAAGCTTACAACACCAACTCAAAATCAGACCAATAGTGAAGAAAATTTCTATTCTCATTGCCGATGATCATGCCTTAATACGGGAAGCCTGGACATTGGTGTTAAATGCTCATGGCCGTTTCAGGGTGGTTTATCAATCAAGCACTGCAATAGAAGCGATTGAAAATTCTGAAAAACTAAGACCGGACGTGGTCCTTATGGATATCAACCTGCCTAAATTAAATGGAATTGAAGCCACGCCTCTCATTCGTAAATTTTCACCACAGACAAAAGTGCTTGCTGTTTCTTCTCATTCACAGCCAGCCTATGTAAAAACCATCATGCAGAAAGGAGCTATGGGCTATGTGACTAAAAATTCTTCAAAGGAAGAAATGTTTAAAGCCATTACAGAAGTACACAGCGGCAACCGCTACATCTGTTCGGAAATGAAAACAATTTTAGAGAATGGTGTTTTGCACCGCGGGAAAAGTGACCATGGCGTTAATTTACTTACACCAAGGGAAATTGAAGTTATCGGGCTTGTCAAAAACGGTTATTCTTCAAAAGAAATTGCAACCATTTTGTCTATCAGCCTAAAGACTGTTGAAGTTCACAGAAATAATGTACTCAGGAAACTCCATGTAAGAAGTTCCGCAGCGATGGTTCATCTAATCAATACACAGCAGGCTATTGCCATGGAATGACTTTCTCCCAGCTTTAAAATAAAATCATGGCAACACTCTCTGAAAACCCAGAGCGGGCCACCGCCCAGGAATTGCTTTTAAAGTATCAATCCCTTTGCAACACTCTTTTTAACAGGAGTCTCATGCCGAAATGGATCTGCGATTGCACTACTTTGTCTTACCTGGAAGTGAATGAAAAGGCTATTGAACACTATGGTTTTTCGAGAGAAGAATTTTTAAAAATGTCTCCTTTTGATATTTGTCATCCCGAAGAGCACCAGGCTCTGAAAGAGTTTATTAATGAGGGCTCTTTAGAAACATTCAACAGGAAGGTGAGGCATATCAAACGAAGCGGCGAAGTACTATTCGTAGAGGTTACAGTCTATCAAATACCGTACAAGGAAAAGGAAGCGATCCTGATCATCGCAGACGACATCACCGAAACGCTTTCACTGGAACGCCAGCTATTTCATGAAAGACTAAACAAACAGCTTGAGATTAACCGGATCACTATTGACATACAGGAAAAAGAAAGAGCGGTCATCGGAAAAGAGTTGCATGACAACGTTAACCAAATGCTGACAACAGCAAAGGTGTACCTCGAGCATGTTTTGGATAATATGCAGCAAAGGTCTCTGCTTAAAAACGCAATGAATATTGTAAACTCCAGCATTGAAGAAATCCGCAAGCTAAGCAGGCGGCTGGTGCCCCCGTCGCTTGGAGACATTAGTCTTAAAGATGCCATTTGCGATTTGGCAGACAGCATTGAAGTGGTTAAAAAATATTCAGTGCTGCTGGGTATATCCAAATTGGATGAAAGCGATCTTAGTGATGGCCTGAAACTGACCATCTTCCGAATTCTACAGGAGCAGCTTAATAATATACTCAAATATGCCGAGGCTACAGAAATAAAAATATCGCTAAACCAAAATCCAACCTCGTTGATACTGACCATTCAGGATAATGGCAAAGGCTTTAACACCAACTGTTCTTCAAAGGGCATCGGAATACGCAATATTACCAACAGGGCACACGCCTATAATGGTAAGGTTAACATCAATTCGGCGCCCGGTGAAGGCTGTACTTTGTTTGTACATTTTATATTGAGTCATTAGGAACAGAATTTCCGCAGATGCCATCTACGCATAGCAATTGTCTTCTTTTTTAGGATTGGAAAGATTGCCGACAGGTGGCATTTTAAGTTTGCTTCGTTGGAGGCAGTTTTCTCAGTCGCTTGAGCATTTAGCTGGATTAAAAGAATCTTGTTGTGACTTCGAAATGACAGTTGAATGGAGATGTGAGCTTCTAATGCTCTTTCATCGGAAGGAATTCTCTCAGTCGCTTAAGCGTTTGTCTAAGCAAAAAGCATACGGCTGCTCCTTTATAATGGCAAGTCAAAGTGGAGGGGAGTGATTCTAAAATAATAATCCCAAAACTAAAATGCTGAGAGAACAGCAGGTGCGATCTATAGAGCGAAGAATCACTTCTTTTGGGTGTACATAATATTTGAGCGGATGGGGCTCATCTTTTACTATTTCATAAATGATTTGGAGGCCTCTGAATGTGCACTGCCGATTGTTTGCATGCAGGATAAAAATAAGGGAAGTCTGGGTTCAAGGCCTTGCCGGGAAATCAGTAAAGGAGTGACCGGGCTGATAGTTTAATGCTATACATCATATTTAAACTAATGACCGCATAGCCGATGGAAAACAGGCAAAGCATTTTTTTGAGCGCCTCTGAAAGCTGGATCATAGTTGGTGGCTTGACAAAGAATTCAACGCCGTACTTTTCTGCAAATGCTTTATCAACCGGCGAAGCGGAGGTAGTAAAAATGATAACGGGAATAGAGGACAACTCCGGATCGCCTTTCAAGGCCATTAAAAACTCTTTTCCATCCATTACCGGCATGTTTAAATCCAAAATGATCAGGCCCGGTAAGCCACCATTTGTTTTTGCCCGTTCCAGAAACAGGAGTGCTTCCCTGCCGTTAATTACACCGTGTACTGAGATATCACTATCGTGTTCCAGGATGGATTCCTTTACCAGTTCGTAGTCATCTCTATCATCATCCACGTGCAGGATAATCCTGGGTTGAGTGGTGGCTTGCATGGCGGCAAATTAAAAATTTTATCACTCCCGGTTAAGATTAATTTTTTCCGGACAAGATTTACTTTCTCCCTTTTGACAATACGTGATGTCACAGGAAGAGTCCGCTTACAGGTAGTGCTTTTGTTCATTTTTGGCGTGATTTTTTTTGAAGAGTTTGTTCAACAGCTTAGAAAAAGAATGATCATGAAAAAGCCAGATGAAAACAAAAGCCTTGTACTTTATGCAGATGATGATATCGATGATCTCAATTTTGTTCGAGAAGCATTTTTGCGGCAGGACAACAGTATTGAACTGAAGATCTTTTCCTGCGCTGAAGACCTTCTGCAGTTTATCCATGATCAAAAAGACTCCCCTCTTCCCTGCCTGGTCATTTTAGATATTAATATGCCCAGGATGGCCGGAAAAGATGCGCTCAGGCTTATAAGAACTATCGAAAGGTATAATGAGGTGCCCGTTGTGCTTTTTTCAACCTCCACCATGCCCAATGACCGGTTCTTTGCAGACTGTCACAACGCAGCTTTTTTTACAAAGCCTTTAAATGAAAGGCAAATGGATGTTATTGTAAAAAAATTTTTAGATCATTGTAATAACCGGGTGAAAAAATAAGGGCATCCATCAATCCCCTCCGCTCCTATGCATGGCTAAAGAGCTATCTTCGCAGTATGCCCTTAGCCAATGATCTTGTATGGCTACCTCAAATCCAACTAAACCTCCACAGGAGCTCTATTCATTGTGGAATGCCAGTATTGGTGTTGATCCTTTGAAAGTACGGTGCATAAACGGGCAGGCATGGCCGCCGGAGGAGAAATTGCTCCTGCCAGGATGAAAACTGCATACTATTTGTGAACCTTAAGCGATGACAAAAAAAGTCCTGGGTCTTGCTGATTTTCTCGCATTGATGCCTGAGCAACAGTTTGACCTTTTACATAGAGATGGTGTTTATATCGGGAAACGAAAGGCCGGTGGACAAACCATTATTTTATTTCAGCTTCATGGTTTTTATGCAGAGGTGCACTACAGAAGGTATAGAAGAGAAGTGGACCGGTTGGTGACCAGTGATGACACTGAAATTCTACATCCTTACCTGGAACAGGTTCATGTCCGTGATTTGAAAAGAGATAAGAAGGGCGGATAGATGGTCGTGGTCGGCTTGTAAAAGAATGGCGTTTCCGTTTGAAAATAATGCTATGTGGTATTTCATACCGTTTGCTGTAAAATTCTGTTGAAATAAAATTCTGTAGTGCCAGGTTCAGATCGTATCCTTTTAGTAAACCAGGGCATTATAATAGTTTATTTTGCCTATGATTCAGGTAATGATATTTTCCATCCCCGGCTATTAAAATAGTTTTCCAAATCTTTTTGAGTAACCTTACCACACTGATCAATTAAGTAACCGGTAAGCAACGCCTTTTCATTTGCAAATGCCTTATTTCCATTTTTGTTATACAAAGGATCGTTCAAGGATTTTATTTCGATAATACCGTTATCGCATGTCACTTCAATAGTAACCGATCTCCTGGATGCCCGGAATTTCATCTTAGGCTGATTTTTTTCTTGACGAATTTTTCAAGCTGGCTTTCAGGGATTCCATCAGGTCTATAGTAGTTGCACCGGTTGATGCTTTGAGCTGTTTTACCGTTGCTCCTTTACCTTTTGCTTTGGCTTCAATCACCTTTAAGAGTTTTTCTGAAAATTCATCTTTGAAATCTTTCGGATTGAAAGGTTGTGTCAATTGCTCAATAAGAGACATGGCCATTTTCATTTCAGCCTCCTTTACCGGAACATAGGGTATATTGATTTCTTCCGGGTCTCTTATTTCTTCGGGGAATCTTAACCTGTGAAGTACCAGAACATTACCGAGTGGTTTTAGCAGACAATACCACTCCCTTCTATGAAAGACCATAGGTCCAATACCCACCTCTTTTTTCTTTTTTAAAGCTTCTCTCAAAAGAGTATAGGCCCTTTCCCCTCCCTTATCGGGTTGCAGGTAATAGGGCTTTTCATAGTAACGGGCATCTATTTCCTCTTCTTTTACAAATTGCATAATGGCTAAATGATCATACTTTTCGGGAGTTGCTTTTCTTATATCTTCCTCCTCCACAATTACAAGTTCTTTACCCATCTGGTAGCCCTTTATAATGTCATGGAAGGCGACCTCTTTGCCAATTTGCTCATTCACTTTCTTATACCTGATCCGTGCATGGTCGTGCTTATCTAAACTGACAAAAGGTATAGTGCTTTCATCAGTTGCTCCATATAATCGTACCGGAATATTTACCAGGCCAAATCCTATTGCTCCTGTCCAAATCGGTCTCATGTCAATATTTTAATGCAAGCTGCTCAAAAAGCAATCCCTTCCACCTTTTTCAGGCAATAAGGCTTAACACCAGTTATTCACCAAATAATTCACAGGGGTAATGGCCGAAGGTTTGGGATGTTCTTTATCAAAATAAGGGTTATGGAAAATGTGGAAGAAAGAAGTTTTACCCTTGAAGATTTGAGAATAGAACTGAACGCCGGATGCCGGAAGAACGAATGTTACTGAACCCAAATTTCGACACTGCCAGTACAGGTTTCTACTCCCCCTGATGTATCCAGATATATTTATTGCCGTTCCAGTAAATGATACCGCCAGCCAGCGCAAATCCATCTTCATAATCTTCAATTAAAATTCTCGGCCTTGCCAGCTTCACCTCTTTGTCGCCAATGATATCCCCGGATTTTTTATCGAATTGTGTTTCGAAGGCAGTCTTCCTGGTATAGAGTTGCCATTTGTTCGCCCATTTGAAGTCTTTGTCACCATTGCCAAAGGGTATTCCTGCTCCCAATAGAAAATGATCGTTTGTTCCTCTGTGAATAAGGAGGACGCCTTTTCTATTTGTTGCTTTTTCAGTGATGAGAACAGCAATATCCTGTGTGGCGTCTCCATTAAAATCTGCCTGTAAAGAGGATGGTTTCAAAAAAGAGGCAACGGCGTATTTCTTGTCAAGCCCTTTGCTTTTGAATATGTCAGAAACCCACGCCGGCAATGTTGCCGTTTGACCCTGCGCAGCAGTAATTGCCAGAAGAAAAATTATCAACAGGAACGGTTTCATAAAACGTGTGTGTTAACGTTAAAGTGTTTATGAAGTTGTGGCATTTTAAAAACGTCAGTCTCGATTAACCACAAAAGCAAACTAGCGACAATAGTTAAATGCTAAACGTCCTGCCACAATTTTATAAACACAGTTAGCGGCATGTACTGTTTTTTAATCTATCGACTGCCCGGCACAGCCAATACTGCATTGAAAGCCGGCTTGGGTTTATGTTGCCTGTCCCAGAGTAAGGGGTAATTGGTCCGGTTAGGAATCGGGGAGCCATTCTTCCAACTCGCTCCATCGTGTACACCCCAAAGCGTTACCCTTGCGATCTTATCCCTTCTTTTGTAGAAGATGGAAAATAATTCAGCATACCTGTTTGTCAGTTGCTCCTGCACACTGTCCGGCAAGCCTTCTTTGTAGGGATCGAGGAAAACTTCAAATTCTTCCAACTGCAATTGTTTATCTGCATTGGCAGCCCAGCCAGCTATCTGGCCCTCCTTACTTAAAGGAAGTACATCTACATCCAGCTCTGTTATCATAACTTTCACTCCACAGGCAGCGTAGGCATCTATGGCATCTTCAATGTATTGGGTCTTAGGATAATTCAATCCCCAGTGGCCCTGCATACCTACGCCGTCAATGCGAATGCCTTCTTTCTGCAGCATTTTTACCATTCGAACGATGGCATCTCTTTTTGAAGGACGCCAGGCGTTGAAATCGTTGTAGTATAATTCGGTGTTGGGTGCATATTGCGCTGCAAACTTAAACGCATACTTTACCAGGGTATCTCCACTACCAAAAGCGTTCACCCAATTTGAAGCCCGGTAACTGCCATCGTTTTCTATTACTTCATTTACCACATCCCAGCCATGAACACGGCCGGCATAGCGGCCAGCCACTGCTTCAATATGGCTTCGTAACCGTTCAATTTGCTCCTCTTTTGTATTGGGCTTTCCGGCAGCATTGGTAAAAAACCAGGAAGGGACCTGGTTGTGCCAAACGAGGGTATGTCCAATGATGAACATGTTATGTTTTTCACCAAAAGCAACAAAATCATCGGCAGGGCCCCAGTTATAAACGCCGGGCTGGGGATTGAGCGGTGCCGCCTTCATTACATTTTCAGCGGTAATGGAATTGAACTGTTTGAGTACAATATCCTGCGAAGCTTTGTCTCTTCCGGATGTGATCGAGGGGTTCACGGCCGCGCCTATTAAAAAGGCATCTTTATACACGTCTTTTACTGTTTTATTTACAGCTCCCGTTTGGGCCGAAGCACTTAAGGGGATTGAACCCACTAAACCAATTAGACAATATGCCAATCTCTTAGATAAATACATTTGTAAACTTTCTTTTGCCTGTTTCATGTGATTAAGTTAAGGGAATAAAAATAATGTTAACCTCGTTGACGTCTAAATCCTCCGATTAGCACATTGATCATTAAGAGGACTTGTGCAATGAGAAAAGCTATCAGTGTCAAAACTATAC
>JAGIAB010000649.1 GCA_017745135.1 Flavisolibacter sp. | reverse complement strand
CACCAGTACTGCCACTCAACCTCTCCACTTTGCTCCTTTCTTATAAAAAATATTTTGCGAATCCAATTAGTTGCACATATATTTGCAACCGAACGGTTTCTTAAACAAAATTCAAATAAACCCGTTCAAACAATATGAGACGAGATATTTTCCAGGCAATAGCCGACCCGACAAGGCGAGCCATTATGATCTTAATTGCAGTGCAGGCCATGACGCCAAACACCATTGCTGAAAACTTCCACACCACCCGGCAATCTGTTTCCAAACACCTGCGCATACTTACCGAATGCGAACTTGTAAAACAGGAACAACAAGGAAGGGAAATTTATTATTCGCTCCAGATTGAAAAAATGAAAGAGATCGATATATGGTTAGACCAGTTCCGAAAGCTCTGGGAAACGAGGTTCAACCAACTGGACAAAGTATTATCAACAATGAAAAAACAAAAAAAATGACAAACAACTTGCTATTTGATTTTACGGTAGACAAAGCAGCGAAAAAGGTACACATCACAAGAGAATTCGATGCTGAACTATCACTGGTATGGGATGCTTTTACCAAAGCAGAATTGATTGACCAATGGATAGCTCCGGAGCCAATGACAGCCAAAACAAAATATCAGGATTTTAAAGTTGGAGGAAAAAGATTTTATGCAATGATAAGTCCTGCAGGTGAAGAGCGTTGGGCGATACAGGAATACACTTCCATTACTCCGAAAACCAACTTTAAAATGCACAATGCTTTTGCAGATAAAGATGAAAACCCTGAATTGCCGGGCTCTGAATGGGATCATAATTTCAGCGAACAGGGTAGCACAACAAAAGTGGTCATTATTATTTACAATGAATCTCTTGAAAGGATGGAGAGAATACTCGACGGCTTTACGCAAGGAATGAAGATGTCGTTGAACAATTTGGAAAACCTGTTGGCGACTTTATCTAAAAAATGATCGGGTAACGTGGTTGAAAACAGACTTCAAATAAATGGAAGTAGAATGAATGTACAGGAACAGATCAAAGACTATATTAATAGTCAGCCCCAACCAAAACGTAGTGACATGCAGGAGTTACACCAGGCTATTCTGAAAGTAATGCCTGCATGTAAACTATGGTTCTTAGATGGGAAAGACAGTAATGGAAAAACTGTTTCTAATCCCAATATTGGATATGGATCCCGCAACATAAAATATGCTGATGGAACAATCAAGGAGTTTTATCAAATTGGTTTGAGCGCAAACAAAATGGGGATCTCTGTTTATATTCTTGGCATTAAGGATAAGACCTACTTAACCAAAACATTTGGAAAAAAATTAGGCAAGGCAGGTGTGACCGGGTATTGCATCAGGTTCAAAATGCTGAAGGAAATAAATATAGATGTACTTGAAGAGGCGATACGGTATGGTGTAAAGGCTTCCGGCGTTGCTGAATGAATAGATGAAAGCATTTTCTTTTTAGAATACCACACCTCCTCTGACCATCATTCCGAAGTAGCTTTAATATGCACCAACCTTAGATAACTCCTACGCGATTGAAAACTCATCTCCGTAACATGAGTTCTCTTCCCGCAAATGATTGTAAACACAATTGGTTAAGCATGATAGATTCTTAATTGGTTATTGTGGTAGTATAAATTGACAGTGGAACATTGGTTGAAAAACTTATCCAAAGCCAATAATCAATAGTGCAACGTTT
>JAGIAB010000648.1:1478-1710 GCA_017745135.1 Flavisolibacter sp. | reverse complement strand
CTTATGATCGGTTCATAAATTCTTTCCAGTCCCCTATTGATCGGGTTGGCATTCTCTGGACGGAATCTTCCTTTCATAAAGAAGGAGATCAATACCGGCGCCAGGGTTATCACCAGTATCGCATCTACAATCATGATGAAAGTTTTTGTAAAAGCAAGAGGATGAAACATTTTCCCTTCCTGTCCCGTCAGCAAAAACACAGGTAAAAAAGACGTGATGATAATGACGGTTG
>JAGIAB010000648.1:0-1468 GCA_017745135.1 Flavisolibacter sp. | reverse complement strand
ACAATGAAAATGCAAACAAGGTAATTGAACTGGTTGAAAAGAAAACTCCCCTGGAAACCTGCTTACATGCTCTTTCAATTATATTAATGCGAACATCTTCCGGTATTTTTTTATAACCGGGATCATTCGACCGCTTTCTATTTTTAAAGATTGCCATTCTTTACTTGTTTGATGGTGGATTGTTTTGCCATTCGGATAAATGACGGTATGCATTTTCGGACATGATAATCCCGTTGTCGACAATAACGCCGATAGCCAGTGCAATTCCCGTAAGAGACATGATATTGGAAGAAATGCCGAATGCGTTCAGTAAAATAAAACTGGCTGCAATGGTGATGGGAATCTGGATGATGATGCTTAAGGCACTCCGCCAATGCAGCAGGAATAAAATCACGATCAGGGATACAATAATCATTTCCTCGATCAGCTTACCTTTTATATTTTCCACCGAAGCTTTGATCAATTCAGTACGGTCGTACGCCACTTTAAACTTCACTCCTTCCGGCAAACCTCTTTGCACATCAGCCATTTTCTTTTTAACCAGTTCAATTACCTTGTTTGCATTTTCATTGTAGCGCATCACTACAATTCCTCCCACAACTTCACCTTCTCCGTTCTCGTCAAAAATTCCTAAACGCAGTTCTCCACCCATTTGAACAGAACCAATGTCTTTTATCCTGACCGGAATGCCATTGTAATTTGTAAGAGCAATGTTTTCGATGTCTTCCTTATTCTTTACATAACCCAAACCACGAATGATGTAAGCCATATCGCTCATTTCAAATTTTCTTCCGCCCACATCATTGTTGTTTGCCTTTACCTTGTTCATGACATCCATCATGGAAACATTGTAGAACTGTAACCGCACCGGATCGATCACCAACTGGTATTGTTTTTCAAAACCACCGAAGGACGCTATTTCAGCAACACCGGGAACCGTTTGCAGGGCCAGCTTGATGTACCAATCCTGCAATGCACGTTGTTCGCCAAGATCCATGTTCTTTGCATCGAGTGTATACCAGAACACGTGACCTACGCCGGTACCGTCGGGGCCAAGCGTTGGAGTAACCCCCTGGGGCAATAAACGCTGGGCATAATTCAATCGTTCCAGTACCCTTGTTCTTGCCCAATAAATGTCCACATCGTCTTCAAAAATTACATACACAAAACTCATCCCGAACATAGAGGAACCACGGATGTTTTTCACCTTAGGAACACCCTGCAGATTACTCACCAGCGGATAGGTTACCTGGTCTTCGATGATCTGCGGACTTCTTCCCATCCATTCGGTAAAAACAATCACCTGGTTCTCGGAAAGATCGGGGATGGCATCGATAGGATTTTTTTGAATCGACAGGATTCCCCATATCAACATGGCTGCTGAGAGTAAAACCACGACCAGCCGGTTGCGTAAAGCGAGTTCAATTAGTTTTTGAACCATTGTTATTCTTTTGGTTTGGTATAAGTG
>JAGIAB010000647.1 GCA_017745135.1 Flavisolibacter sp. | reverse complement strand
GAACATCTCCCATACGACCAAACCAACGCTTTCAGTAAAATAGCGTTAGATTATTTAAGTGGCTCTGAAGATTTGAGACCCTTTTATTCCCTGCCGCCAACAGTGAAAGGAATTGAAGAGACCATTCAAAGAAAAAAACAACAGGCAGTCAACAGGCGAAAATTGGTTGAAGTTTTACAGGATCAGTATCAATCCGTGTCGGCCACTGATGAAGTGAAAAAGAATATTGAATCACTGCTTTCGGAAAATACGTTTACGGTTTGTACAGCACATCAGCCTAATTTATTTACAGGGCCTCTTTATTTCGTTTATAAAGTTCTTCATACCATTAAGCTGGCAGGTTTTTTAAAAGAGCAGTTGCCACAATACCATTTTGTTCCGGTTTATTACATGGGTTCGGAAGACGCGGATTTTGCAGAATTGAACCATACTTATGTCGACGGAAAAAAGATTGAATGGAAGAAAGAGCAAACAGGTGCAGTTGGAAGAATGATTGTCGACTCTACTTTAATTCAACTAATTAATGAACTGGAAGGGCAGTTATTAACTGAAGCTAATGGTAAAGAGGTGATTGATATTTTGCATCGATGTTATTCAGAAGGCAAAACCATTCAAGCGGCAACATTTGAATTGGTAAATGAATTGTACGGGCAATGGGGATTGATTGTTTTGATTCCGGATAACCCTGCATTGAAAGCGGAGATGATGGATGTGTTTGAAGACGACCTGTTCAACAATACTTCTTCGCAAATAGTAGAGAAGACTTCTGAAAACTTAGAGAAACATTACCAGGTGCAGGCCAATCCAAGAGAGATCAACTTATTTTATTTGAAAGATCATATCAGGGAAAGGATAGAAGAAAAGGATGGTTGGTATTCAATTTTAAATACAGAATTATCTTTCACAAAAGAAGAGATCAAAAAAGAATTACAGGAACATCCGGAAAGGTTTAGTCCGAATGTAATTTTAAGAGGATTGTTCCAGGAAACCATTTTGCCTAATTTGGCTTTTATCGGTGGTGGTGGCGAAATGGCTTACTGGCTTCAATTAAAAGATTTATTCGATCATTATAAAGTAGTTTATCCTGTTTTAGTTCTTCGCAATTCATTTTTAGTAATAGAAGAGAAATGGAATCAAAGAATCCAAAAGCTGGATTTGAATGCTGCCGATTTTTTTAAGGACGAAAATGAGTTGATGAAAATCATTGTGACTAAAAATTCGCAAAACAAGATTGCACTAAATGGCAATTTTGAAAAAGCCGAAGCTTTTTATGAACAAATAAGAATTCAGGCCGAAGCGGTTGACAAAACTTTATCGCAATATGTAACGGCAATTAAAACCCGTTCTTTAAAAGACCTCGAAGAACTCGAAAAGAAAATGCTTCGTGCGGAGAAAAGAAAGTTTGAGTACCAACAGCGGCAAATTCAAAAGATCAAAGAAGCTTTATTTCCCAATGATGGATTGCAGGAAAGGGTCGAAAACTTTAGTTGGTTTTATGCAAAGTGGGGAAGCCGTTTTATTGAGGAATTGTATAGGAATTCATTAGCATTGGAACAGGAGTTTACGATTCTTGTTGAAGAGAGCTAGGCCTTTCTTTGTTTTATAAAATATGTTAAGACCGTCACTACGAAGAATAGTTTTGTAAATTCGTAAAAACCTGAAATGAAATCGATAACAGTCAATCTTCCCGACGAAGTAAACGAACACGAGTTAAAGA
>JAGIAB010000646.1 GCA_017745135.1 Flavisolibacter sp. | reverse complement strand
TGTTGCGTATTGACACCAAGGGACAACGCTACCATCCAACTGAGGCAGATGACAGTGAGAAGCGATTACAGGGGAAAAGGAATTGGTGCAGCTATCATTGAGTTTGCTGAAGAAGTTGCGAGGAAAAATAATTTTTCTTTATTAATGATGCATGCCCGCAACAACCGATGATTTCCTCTTCAAAAGCCCCAATTAAAAAATCATTCTTTTCCTTTTCTCTTTCAATATAAGCGGCCGGTACTCCTATGGGTTCAAGTAACTGAGTCACTCTTAACGATACCATTTGTTCGTACTCTTTGCTGTTGCGTGCTATCATGCGAATCTCCATCTTTCAAAGTTATTGTCGATAAAAACACTAACTTGAAATTCATTCTTAACCAAAAATCTTGCTATGTCATCTATCGCTTTGTTTGCTGGTGCTGTGCCGGCTAATTATGACAAATACCTTGGGCCTGTTCTGTTTGAACCATATGCTTTGGACCTGGCAGAACGATTGAAGAACGAAAAAATTGAGCATTTACTTGAACTTGCCTGCGGTACTGGCAGAGTAACCAGGCATTTGGTGAATTTAATTCCAGATAAGGGAAGTTTGACTGCAACAGATCTGAATCCCGGCATGTTGGAAATAGCAAAAGAAAAACTTACGGATGAAAAAATTAAATGGAGCATAGCCGATGCCCAAAGTCTTCCGTTTGAAGATGAACAATTCGATCATATAATTTGCCAGTTTGGTGTGATGTTCTTCCCCGATAAAGAAAAAAGTTTCAGGGAAGCTGCAAGAGTATTAAAGCCTGGTGGCAAATACATCTTCAACACCTGGGAAGCCGTGGAAAAAAATCCAAGGATCGATACCATGTGGAAAGTGATGTATGAAGTGTTTGCAAATGAATCGCCGGACTTTTTTGAAAAAGGGCCACATTCATTTCACAACAGGGTGGAAATTGAACAAATGTTGTTGAATGCAGGATTTAAGAATATAAGAATTGAATCCGTTTCGAAAACATCGAAATACAACGAACCCGATGATTTGATCAGGGGCTTTGCAGAAGGCTCTCCTCTAAACAACTATCTCCGCGAAAAGGAAGAAAAAGTGCAGGCCGATTTCAAAAGGCGTTTGCATGAAGCTTTAAGTGAGCAGGAAGCTGTTTTTGGTAACACTGTTCCCTGCCTTGCTCTTGTTGTTGAAGCAACAAAATAATTTGTACGATAGTTGCTGAACAATGAACATGGTCACATTACAATCAATACTTGACAATGATTTTTACAAATTCACCATGCAGCAATGCGTGGTGAAACTTTTTCCGAGGGCAAAAGCAAGATATGAATTCATCAACCGCGGAAAGCATTCCTTCCCGGCAGGATTTGCAGAAACGTTGAGAGCATCTGTCGATGCCATGGCTTCCCTGAAACTGACAAAGGAAGAAAAGAAATGGCTCCACGCAACCTGCCCTTACCTCGATCCTGTTTATTTGGATTTTTTAGAAGGCTATCGTTATGATCCGTCTGAAGTAAAAATTATTCAATCAGCCGATCAACTGCAAGTTCATGTAGAGGGACATTGGTATCGTGCCATTCTTTGGGAAGTGCCTTTGCTTTGCCTCATCTCTGAAAACTATTATGCAACGCAAAACCTGCAAAGAGAAAGCGATGAGGACGTGATTGAAAAAACAAAAAATAAAATTGAAGCTTATGGAGAACTGGGTATTACCATTGCGGA
>JAGIAB010000645.1 GCA_017745135.1 Flavisolibacter sp. | reverse complement strand
CGACTCCTTTATTCTCGACGATTTCTTTTTTACCAACTGCAAAGATGATGGCGCGATCAAAGATAAAGGCACCAAAAGCTGGACGCAGTACCGCCTTGACCTGATGGCAGAAGCAGCGAAGAGCCTTGTGGTTGGGCCCGCAAAAGCAGTGAATCCAAAAGTAAAAGTGGTGATCAAATATCCCAATTGGTACGAGCATTTTCAGGGTCTTGGTTTCAACCTGGAAAAACAACCTTCCATATTTGATGGTATTTACACCGGCACTGAAACCCGCGATGCTGTTATAACTGCACAACATTTGCAACCATATCTCAGCTACAACATCATTCGCTATTACGACAACATTGCGCCAGGCAGGAACGGCGGAGGCTGGGTGGATCCGGGTGCGATGGGAACATACGATCGTTACGCAGAACAGCTTTGGCTCACACTGTTTGCCAAGGCACCGGAAGAAACATTGTTTGATTTCAGACAGATCATTATGCCGCTTGATATAAAATTTCGTGCGCCATGGCAAGGGCAGCAAACGAGTTTTGACTATGATGAAATGATGGAACCTGTCAACTACAATGGTGGCGCAGCGGAGAAGCCTACAACGCTTGCAAGAACCGCAGGCTATACGTTTGAAAAAGTTGATCAGTTTTTAGGAAAACTCGGCAATCCTGTTGGCATAAAAAGTTATCGTCCGTATCATTCAACAGGAGAAGATTTCCTGCAGAATTATTTGGGCATGATCGGTTTGCCAATGGATATGTCGCCTGAGTTTCCTGCAAAGGATAGTGTGATTCTATTGACAGAAGAAGCAAAGTTTGATGCAGCGATTGTAAGCAAAATTAAAAAGCAATTGACAGAAGGGAAGTCGGTCGTTATTACATCCGGTTTGCTGAAAGCCTTGCAGGGAAAAGGCATTGAAGACATTGCCGAAATTTATTGCAGTGATAGGAAAGCATTGGTGCAGGATTTTACGGTGGCGCGTGCTCCTTTACAGCACATTGAAAAACCCATTATCATCCCACAAATTACTTATCTCACCAACGATTCATGGGAAATGGTTTCTGCTGTGAACGGCCCCAATGGCTGGCCGTTGTTGCACGAAGCCGACTACTCGAAAGGCAAACTGTATATTCTAACCATTCCGGATAATTTTGCTGACCTGTACAATCTTCCTGCAGATGCGCTGAACGTGATCAGAAAGGCTTTGGGCAGTCAGTTGAAAGTATCGATAGAAGGGCCGGGCAATGTTAGTTTGTTTTTGTATGACAACAACACCTGCATTGTGGAATCATTTTTGCCAACAACTACAAGTATTAATATTGTTACAGCAGTGCCTTTCAAAAAATTGACAGACATCAACACCAATGAAACCATAAGTGGCGCTGAACGCAAGCCGCAAACGTTTTGGTTCTTGCCGAAAAACAATGGCAGCAATGTTTTCACAATTGCACTAAAGCCGCATTCTTACAGGGTTTTCAGGCTTGAATAGTGTATTCGGTATGAGACTAATTGAATGTGGAATAAGGCTAAAATGGGCCATAATGGCGGTTTTTACAGCTTTTACCCTTATTTTTGCGCAGACTAACCTATTGAATATTTTTAAAATATATCCATTGAAGAATTGGTTCGTAATCATTATTGCGTCTTTTGGAATTGTTTCCTGTAGCACATCAAAGCATGCTACGACAACCGGTAAAACAACTACCGCAAAGAATTCGTCATCTCCTGAGT
>JAGIAB010000644.1 GCA_017745135.1 Flavisolibacter sp. | reverse complement strand
CTGTTCGTATTTAATAAAAGTCCTTCTTCTTTTTGCGAATCCTGGAAAGCAAAAAATCCTTCCGATGCAGGAAAAGTTTCAATAGCATCAATCTCCTGTCCGATACTTTCAAACAGTTTTGCCTTGTAGGGTTCAAAATTAACTCCGCCATGCACAAGCACTGAAAAATTGGGGAATAGCTCCTTTATTTTTTTGCCGCTACGTTCTGTTAACCGGTCAAAATACATTTGAACCCATGGTGGAATACCACTGATGAGCGTCATATTTTGATTGATGGTCTCCTCAACAATCTTATCCAGCTTGGTTTCCCAATCTTCAATACAATTGGTTTCATAACTCGGAAGCTGGTTGGACCTTAAATAAGAAGGAATGTGATGATTAACGATTCCGCTCAATCTGCCGGTTGGCACCCCCCCTATCCTCTCTAATTCAGGAGAACCCGATAAAAAAATCAGTTTGCCATCGGCAAAAGCTGAATTACCCGTTTCAGCCATATAACACAAAAGAGCATTCCGGGCCGTATTAATATGATTGGGGATCGACTCCTTTGAAATAGGAATATATTTTACGCCGCTGGTAGTACCCGAAGTTTTAGCAAAGTAAATAGGCAGGCCTTTCCATAAAATATTATGCTTCCCTTCTTTTATTTTCTGGATATAGTGTTTGAAACCCTCGTAGTCCCTGATAGGCACCGCTTTTTTGAACTCCTCGTAAGAATTCACCTTATCCAGCCCGTGCTCTTTTCCAAACTCCGTTGATTTCCCAATTTTTAATAAATCCTTAAGGATTGAGTCCTGGTCCTGCAGGGCCGTACCCATTCCCTTACGGATTTTTGCATATGTATACGAAGCGAATGGCTTCGCTAAAAATGATTTGAATTTCATGGCAAGCTTAAACGGGCACGAATATACAGAATAGAGGTTAAGAGCTTCCTAATTTGACTCATTAGGTGGAGTTTTTGTTGGCAGCAATAAGTTTTAACCTTACCTTTGCCAACCTAATTTTTGAACCATGTTCGCAGTAGTTAAAATAGCCGGTAAACAATTCAAGGTTGAAAAAGACCAGACCTTATATGTTCCTAAAGTATCGGGTAATACCGGTGATAAAGTAGAATTTGCTGATGTTGTTCTTGCAGACAGCAACGGTAATCTAAAATTCAGTAATAGCGGTGTAAAAATTTCAGCAGAAATTTTAGACCAGGTAAAAGGTGAAAAAGTAATTGCGTATAAACAAAAACGCAGAAAAGGTTTCCGTAAGAAAAAAGGTCACCGCACTCATTACACAAAAATCAGAGTAACTGATATCGCTTAATCAATCATTCAATTCTAAAAACAAAATATCATGGCACATAAAAAAGGTGAAGGTAGTGTAAAGAATGGCCGTGACTCGAACAGCAAACGTTTGGGTGTAAAAATTTTTGGCGGCCAACCTGCAATTGCCGGCAACATCATCGTTCGTCAGCGTGGTACTGTTTATCATCCTGGAAAAAATGTTGGTGTTGGTAAAGACTACACATTATTTGCACTTGCAGATGGCGTAGTTGAATTCAGAAAAAGTAAACAAAACAGAACAGTTGTTTCTGTAAATGCTGCTAACGCTGTTGAAGCATCTGCTTAGTTGTTATGAAGTTGTTAGTAAAAAATTTGACAGTTTAAAATTGTTGTTTAATTTTACTGTCGTTAATTTTTATTACTAACCATTTAAATTCAAAACAACATGGCAACAGCAAAAAAAGCCGCTAAGAAAGC
>JAGIAB010000643.1 GCA_017745135.1 Flavisolibacter sp. | reverse complement strand
AGGAAAAGCAAAGCAGATAACATGAATGAATATTTTTTGTACCGGTCTGCATTGCTACATATTGAACTTTTGTTGCGTCGCACTCTTCAGCGCTTTGTAATCCTCATCATCATATTCGAAGTCCACTACTATTATCAATTGTTCTTTTGTTGGATGTTTCAATATGCCGCTCCTACGGAGCTTTGAGACCATCATTATTGTTGCGCATCTGCTATTAATATTTCACTCCTTTGGAGCTTTATGTTAGCAATGACATTTGCATAAGGCTGAATAGAATTACAGAACGGCGCAGTGAGTGACACAAGGGAAGTTGATAGTAGCAATACAGCCAAGTACATAAAATTACATTTTCAAAAACACCAATGCTCATTTCCTATTGCTAACTTGCCGCATCTTCAAACTTCAAAAGTAGAAGTCTCAAAAAATATTATAGTAAAGAGGAAGAAAGAATATGCAGGCGCCGGTTTTATACCAACTTTATCAGCAACATCTTTGGCTTACGGCCCAACGATCAGTTTTCTGGGAAGAACAAAAAGCATTGATCGTTTCTGATCTTCATTTTGGGAAAACAGGTCATTTCAGAAAATCAGGCATACCCGTTCCGCAAACTGTTTACAAGGAAGATCTTCAGCGACTGGTTTCGTTGTTAAACCATTTCAAACCGGAACAACTGATTGTGGTTGGCGATTTTTTTCACAGCCATGCCAATACCGAACTGGATTGGTTTAAAAAATGGCGCTATGATCTTTCGCATTTGAAAATTTTGCTGGTAAAGGGCAATCATGATATTTTACAAGATCAATGGTATAAAGAAGCCGGTATTGAAGTGATCGAAAAAGAGTTGTTGATTCATCCGTTTTTATTTACGCATGATAAATGTAATGACAGGAAAGATGTGTACACTTTTTGCGGCCACATTCATCCCGGAATTTACCTGCAGGGATTGGGTAAACAAGGCATACGACTTCCTTGTTTTTATTTTGCGAAACACCATTGCATACTTCCCGCATTTAGCCGTTTTACAGGAATGGTATTGATTGAACCGGAACGAAATGAAAATGTATTTGCAATTGTTGAAAATAAGCTGATGCAAATGCAATAGCTATTTCTTTTTTCTCAGCTCGTTATAATCGAGAAAGTAAATAGCCTTCACTGTAAATTCATTGCCATGCGAAACGTCAAATGTCTTACCGAAGTTGTTGAAGTACCTGTTGTATCTCAGTCCATCGATGCCACTGTTGTTTCCTATCCAGTTTTTATACCCAACCGTAAGATTGCAACCCAATTTAAAATCCCAGCTTAAAAAAGCATCTATATTAAAGAAGTTTACGTTTTCATCCAATCCATTAATAAATGGCCTTGTAACAGTGTTTCCTTTGTTGTCTACATTTGCCAGGCTATTGTAAGGAACCCTGCTCCAGTTATGACGAAGCCTGAAATTTAAATTTACTTTACGGGTAAAACTATAAATACCCGATACCGATGTTGTGATATCCCGGAAGTCTACAAAACCAACAATGGGATCGCCGTTTGTTTCTGTAATTCCGCTATTCACAATGTAGTTCGATTCTGACTCGCCGTGGTGGGCAACCGAAATACTTACCTTGTTATTGAAACGATACCTCAGGCTAAAATCATAATTGTAATAACTCTTCTTAGGTGAAGTACGGACACCAGGAAAAAACTGTTCTTTAGTTACGACTGGCAACAGGCAAGCTTTTTCCGTACTTCACCTAAGAAGAGTTATTAC
>JAGIAB010000642.1:1756-2297 GCA_017745135.1 Flavisolibacter sp. | reverse complement strand
TAATTAATTGCATTACCCGTTTCCACCTGCAAAGTGAGTAGTTCAGCTTTAGCAGGAATGATGTAATTCAGAAGGTATTCGTTACTGCGGGTCTGTTTTACAGAAAGGATATCTTTTTTTCCATTTGCTTCCACTACAAACCTGATGGCTTTGCCTGAAATACTATCTGACAGTGAAGGATCAAGCTGCACATTCAAACGACGTTCATTTTGCTGCCCTTCAATTATGGTTAACTTTTTTATGGGGCTAAAAGGCACATCTTTTTCAGGCCCTGATACCAGGATATATTCCTGAAAGAAAAAAGCGGTGCCGAAATTCTTGTTCCATTCAGTATATGCCCTCACCTGGTAAGCGCCGTATGCGTACGCTGGGCTTAGCTGAAAAAAACCATCTCCAGTTCCACGTAAAATTTTAATGAGTTTTCTTTCCACTAAGTTTTCATTCGGATCGATCAGCTCTACATACAATACGCCGCTAAGCTGGCTGGGTGTATGTAAAGCAGCATTGGCTACAATGGCTTTAAACCATATTGTCTGGTCGG
>JAGIAB010000642.1:0-1749 GCA_017745135.1 Flavisolibacter sp. | reverse complement strand
CTTGTGAAAACGCTGGAGCAGATTGGAAAACCAGGTAAAAAAAGAGTAAGCGAAGAAGCGATGCAGTATGCAGGTATATTTTCATGCGAGGCTGACTAGTTAGATTTTCATTAACCACAAATATCAATTGAAGTTTTTTGGAAATAGCAGGCAACAGTTGTATTTCCGCTAATATACGAAATCAACAAAGCACTAAGTAGTTGGTTCTCACCAAAACTTCATTGCGCAATATTTATTGCGCAATGCGGCAATACAACCATTCCTTACTCGCAATTCTATAACTACTAAAGCCATTCGCTTACCTAAATGAGTGACCTCCCTACTAACCAAAGTTGCCGGTTTTCAACTTCATTCTGCTACAATGATGAATCCATCATCTGAGTCAAAAACTATTTCTCCACAAACATCTTCCAAAACGCCAGGTATACGCCATTCGTCCAGCCGAAACCGTCCTGTGTGGGATACTCTCCTCCTCCACTTTCCAGGTGCATATTTTCAACATTGTATTTCTCCAGCATTTTTCCTGTTGATGCAAACACCCGTTCATTCACGGCCATCCAGCGTTGGGCAATTTGTTGGGCAAGGGCATTGTATCCGTAATCCATCAATCCTTTTACCGTAATAAACTCAAGCGGCGCCCAGCCGTTCGGTGCATCCCATTGCTCGCCGGTATTGTACACCGAAGTAACCACGCCGCCATCTTTCAAAAATTTCTCTTCTACATTCCTGCGAACACCTTCAGCCTGCTCTTTTGTTGAAAGTCCGCAAAACAATGGTATCTCACCAAGAATATTCCATCTGCCTGTCGTGCCATTCTTTTTAAAATCATAATCGAAAAAATAATTGGCCCTGGCATCCCAGCAATACTTTAAAACCGCCATTTTTCTTTTCTGTGCTTTCTGACGGTACAAGCTTTCTTTAGTTAGCAGTCCATTGGCTTTTGCAGCCTTGCTTAAAATCATTTCATAAGCATACAATAACGAATTCAGATCCACAGGCACCAGGTTGGTGGTTTCAATCGTATTTAAATGCACCGTATCCCTGAACCAGCGACTGCTGAAATCAATCCCGCTTTCCGCACTTCCCCTTAAATTCCTGAACACCATTCCATCACCGTTTTTATAAAGCTTGCTTGTTGCTACGTCTTCTGCATAGGATTCCTGTCTTGGTAAATTCACATCATCCCAGTTTCTGTTCAGTACCGAACCATCCGGCATTTTCACTACACGGCGGTAGGCCTGCACTGTTTTTAACCGTTCCGTTCCATTCATCCAAAACGCATATTCTTTTTCCATGGCAGGAAAATATTTTTTGTACACTGCATCACCATTTTTTTCATGCAGCAATTCCACCATCATGGCAAAATAGGGCGGCTGCGATCTTCCCAAATAATAATTGCGGTTGCCATTGGGAATATGCCCGTAATGCATAATGAGATAAGAAAAATTATTCACCATGTCTTCAATCAGGTCATAACGATTGCTTACCGCCAGTCCCTGCATGGTGAAATAACTATCCCAATAATAGATCTCGCGAAATCTTCCACCCGGAACAATGTAACTGTACGGCAAAGGCAACAGCGAACTCCATTTCTTCACCGAATCTTTTTGTCGTGTGAGTATGTTCCATAATTCTTCGAGATGTTCTTTCAGGGAAAGTCCGGGAGTAACTTTCACTTCAGGTGATGCAGGCAGGTTAAAATTCACCGTTATAAAAGACCGGAGATCAAAGTCTGGCTGTCCCTTTTGT
>JAGIAB010000641.1 GCA_017745135.1 Flavisolibacter sp. | reverse complement strand
GGCCAGGTATTCCTCAAACTCTTTTACCTGTTTCTGGTCAATAAGTTTTACGGCCAGTAGTTTGTTTATTGTTGAATCCATAGTCTGTGCATTGATGACAGTAGCTGTCAAAATAAGAGAAACAACTGAAAAGATTGGAAATTTCATCGCATTGTTAAAATAGATTACCGGACACTTGCTCGCTATACTAACTTAATAGGTAATACCTGATGGAAGAAATTAAAGAAAAAGCGTTATCCCTTCAGCTTAAAACAAAAATCATCCTCAAACCTGCTCTAAGAATGAGGGAATTAATTTCCCGTCAGGCTTACTTCCATATCATTGTTTTGCCTCATTTACTTTCTGATCCTTTCTATCCCTCAACTCTTTTAACTCCATCTTAAATACATCCCAAAATGTCATATCAATCGGCTCAATTAAGTTCTCTTCATGACGGTAAATGCCAATTTTCGAATTTTCATCCACGCAATACACATCGGGGTCGCAAATGATCTTCATTATAGGAATTGCTTGTATTCCTGTATTTTCAATAAACTCCTTTGCAACAAACTCAAGCCTCATCCACTCTTCACTTTCCTTTGATGCGGTGTATGTGTGCAAGCCGTAAAGAAAAGTCCAGAAGGGACCAACTTGCAACCCATTGGGTCTCGGCCAGATATTTTCCAGCACTTCAACATAGATACCCCTCTGGTTAATCACTCCATCCCCTTCGCCGAGCAGATGAATCCTGTACTCCTCCGGAAATCTTATGCCGAATTTTTTTTCCAGATCGTGGATATCCTTTTCAGACGATCTGTTTGGAGCCATAGGTGAAACTCTGAAATCCTGATCTAAATGTAAATCTAACAGATCAAGGGTCTTGTCTTTGTTAGTCATTATCGGTTAAACTCGTGATATTTTCCTGTTGGCAGGTTTGAATTGCAATACTAATGAATATCGTTGTCACACACACAAGCGTAGTAGAAGTTACTTATTCATAAGCAACACAATCGGTTTTTTAAAGATTCGCTCATTAAATTTAATCTGTAGCATTTTCGGAAAGCTCCCTAATTTTATTCGCTCTTTCCTTTAAACGTTGCATATATAGCCATCGCATGACCATGTCCTAATTCAAATTCCTCCTTGAGCCAGTTCGTTATCTCCGTAGCTTTTACTGCCGGATTCAATTTACCCTTTTCAAGAAACCCCTTCTTCTCTGCAAGCTTTTTGAAATCGGCAGGAGTCTTACCTGTCTTTGCCTTGATGTTATCGATGTATGCCTGAAATGACATTTGAATGATTTTATTGTGACAGAATATTTATCAACTGATCCTTTACTTTTTACACTTTCTATCGCTTAAACAATTTCGACAGGAACCCTTTTCTTGCCGGCTTCTCAATTCCGAAAATTAAAGCGGTTTCATGTCTTACTGCCTTGTCGATAGCAGGACCAAACTTACCCCAGGCAAAACCACTTTTATTTGGCCTATCTCTCAAGTCGGCAATTACAAAATTATCAGGAAGAGACAATGCAAAAAGCACGGCTCCGCCTAGGAAGATCGTGAATAGCGTTCTATTTGGTTTAATCTCAATAGTCTGCATGAGCCTCCGGGCAAATTAAATTTATTAAAGTTTTTCAATCCATCACTAAAGCAGCCTCTCACAGAGTATCTCGTGGTCATTTCTTTGCCTTGAACTTCCAGTTTCCCAAACCTATTGTTGTAATTAAGTCAGGCCAGATCTCAATCCCTGACAACCCTGCTTGAACAGGATAAACA
>JAGIAB010000640.1 GCA_017745135.1 Flavisolibacter sp. | reverse complement strand
AATGGAGAATCGATCATCGGAGCTACTGTTTCGATTAATGGTAAATCGGTCACGAGCAACCAGTATGGTTTTTTTTCAATCACATTGGAAGAAGGTGAGTATGATGTATTGGTTTCGCACGTTTCTTATCTCACGCAAGCATTTCACATTTCTCTTCATAGTAACGTTCAGCAAACTATTTTTCTCCTGCCCAAATCTGCTGCTTTAACTGAAGTTGTGGTGTACGCCAGGCGAAGAGATGCCAATGTACGCAGTGCGCAAATGGGAAAAGTTGATCTTTCCATCAACCAGATCAAAAACATTCCTGCTTTTTTGGGTGAGGTCGATATTTTAAAAACGATCCAGTTGATGCCCGGCGTTCGAAATGCAGGAGAGGGAAATGCCGGCTTTTATGTTCGCGGCGGCGGGCCTGACCAAAACTTGATTTTATTAGATGATGCCGTGGTGTATAACACGGGGCATTTATTTGGTTTCTTCTCCATTTTTAATTCTGATGCTATTAAAAATGTTTCGCTGATCAAGGGTGGAATGCCTGCGCAATATGGAGGACGATTGTCCTCTGTTCTGGATGTTTCCATGAAAGAAGGGAACAGCAATAAATTTCAAACAGAAGGCGGGATTGGTTTGATTGCTTCACGACTTTCCGTGCAGGGTCCAATCAAAAAGGATAAAGCGTCCTTCATTGTTTCAGCAAGAAGAACTTACATCGATGCTTTGGTAAAACCGCTGGTTAAAAAGAGCAGCAATTTTTACGGCTCCGGTTATTATTTCTATGATATGAATGCAAAGATCAATTATCAATTTTCAGATAAAGATCATTTGTACCTGAGCGGTTATTTTGGAAGAGATGTATTTACATTTAGAAATGCGGAGCAATCTTTCAAAGCAAATATCCCCTGGGGAAATTCAACAGCAACTTTGCGATGGAACCATGTGTTCAATCCAAAACTGTTTGCCAATGCAACTGTTGTTTATAACGATTATCATTTCAAGTTCGGCGCTGCTCAAAATAATTTCGAAGTGGCTTTATCATCAGGCATCAAAGATGGTAACGCTAAAATCGATTTTGATTATTATCCTTCTGGTCAGCATAAATTAAAGTTTGGAGGATTGCTTACCTACCATAAATTCATTCCCAATGTTACATCAGGCAGGCAGGATTCAATTGTGTTTAAACCTGTTACTGAAGACAGCAAATTTGCTCTTGAAAAAGCACTCTACATACAGGATGATTGGGATATCAGCGATAAATTCAAAATGAATTATGGCGTACGATTGAGCAGTTTTTCGCAAATAGGTCCTTACACCAAATATGTAAGAGATGCGAATCAAAACAAATTAGACAGCACTGCTTATGGTCGTTTCAATAACATTAAAACATACACAGGTCTTGAACCAAGACTGACCTTGAGGTATGGTCTAAATAGCACAACATCTATAAAAGGTTCGGTTACACGCAATCTTCAATTCATTCATTTGGTAAGCAATGCAGGTACCACTTTACCTACTGATCTCTGGGTGCCCAGTACATTTCGTGTAAAACCTCAATTAAGCTGGTTGTATGCCACCGGCGTGTTCAAAAACTTTAAGAACAATGAATACGAAACTTCGGTGGAGGTTTATTATAAAGACATGCGCAACCAGATTGAATATGCCGAAGGCTATACGCCATCATTGAAAGACCCTGAAGAAGATTTTGTTTTTGGAAAAGGCTGGAGTTATGGCGCTGAATTTTTTGTGAATAAAGTAAGAGGAAGATTTACCGGTTGGGTT